>NZ_JBJDRJ010000038.1:0-37080 GCF_044987415.1 Microbacterium sp. ZW T5_45
AAGCTTGACTGCCGCGGAACGCTCTTCCATCGAATAGTGCTCACCCGCACGCCGCGCCCGCGGCCTATCTCGTTCGTTCATCAAAATCACCCGAGAACAAGACTCCACCAAAACCGGGTCACCCCAGTGTGCGTCGGTCTCACGAGGACGTGTCGGTCTCGCGCCGAAGCGTGGGCCTCAGGCGGCAGCGAGCACGGCCCTCGTCGAGGTGGTGCGGCGGAACGTGACCGCGAGGGTCGTGGCGATCAGGGAGAGACCTCCCCAAACCACGAGCGCAGCGGCCGCGGCACCGTCCGCGGCGATCAGCCCGGTGAACGCCGGCTCCGTCGGCAGAGCGGCGCCGATCCCGGCGAGCCAGTCGGGCACGGTCGAGATGAGCCCCGTCGCCACCGCCAGCACGCCGATGAGCGCCGAGATCCAGCGGCCGACGCCGCCGAACAGCGCCACGAGTGCCTGGTTCACCGCCGCGAACACGACCCCCGCGAGCACGGCTGTTCCCGCGAAGCCCCACCAGGTCGCCGCGTCGTAGCTCGCGACGATCTGCACGATCAGCGAGACCAGCAGTCCCTGACCCGCACCGATCGCGGCCGCGGGGGCGAACGCGCGCAGCGCGAGGGCGGCGGACGGACGCCGCGAGGTCAGCGTGTTCGCCGTGAACGCCCGCATCACGATGAACGAGGCGAGCCCGCCGAACCACAGCACGACCGCGGCGAGCAGCGGGATCGCGGTCGGACCGAAGATCGTGTCGGCCGAGGCATCGCTCGTCACCGGGTCGGCGAGAACCGTCGCCAGCGACTCCGACTCCTGGTCACTGAACGAGGGGAGGGAATCGGATGCCGTGTGCAGCCCGCTCGCGAGCTCGGTGGTTCCGCTCGCGAGGGAGTCCAGCCCTGTCGAGAGCTCGGTCGCGCCGTCGCTCAGCTGCGTCGCACCGTCGGCCAGCTGCGTCGCCCCGCTCGCCAGAGCGGTCGCGCCCTCGGACGAGGCGTCGATGCCGTCCGTCGCCAGCTGGTTGAGACCCGCGGCGATCGACGAGGCGGCCGTGCCCGCGTCCCGCATGTTCGTCGAGAGGCTCGTGAAGCTGTCGGGAAGCGCGGCGACGCCGGTGCTGAGCTTCTTGTCGTTCAGAATGCCCGACGCCATGCCCGCGGCCCCGGCCGCGTCCGCCGCCGTCGTCGCGAGAGCAGCGAGCTGGTCGCAGTTGTTGTCGGTGACGGTGCGATCACAGGTTGCGGCCATCCCGCCCAGAGCCGTGGCCAGTTCGACGTTCTTGTTCGCCGCCGTGCTCGCATTCGCGGCCGCGAGCTGGATGCCGCCGACGAGCTCAGTGACCCCGGTCTGATTCTGTTCGAGCGTCGTCGCCCCGCCGAGCAGCCCGCTGCCGAGCTGCGTCGCGCCGTCGGCGACCTGCCGGGTCGTCGCAGCGATCGTGTCGAGTCCGGTCGCGAGCTCTGTCGCCCCCGTTCCTAGAGCCGTGGCGCCGGTGGCGAGCTGGGTGGCTCCCTCGGGGATCGCGGCCGCTCCGGTCGCGGCATCCGTCGCACCCGTCGCGAGCTGATCGGCACCGTCGGCGGCATCGCCGATCTGGTCGCCCAGGGTCGTAAAGCCGAGGAAGACGTTGCTCATCGTGGCCTCGCTCAGCATCGAACCGAGCGTCGAACTGGCCGCCGAGGCGACCTGCGAGGTGATGAGGTCGTCGGCGACGAGTCCGTCCGGGGGAGTGGTGACCTGGATGGTCGCCTGCTGGACCTGGTCCACGGCTTCGCCGCCGCCCGCGGAGATCGCCTGGCCCGCCGACGTGGCCGCGGCGGAGAAGTCCTCGGGGATGGTGATGACCGCCTGATAGGTGCCGTCGGCGAGACCGTCTTCGGCATCCTCTTCGTTGGAGATCACCCAGGTGAGGTTCGAGTCGAGATCATCGGACCCCTCGACCAGCCCAGACGCCAGCTGGCGACCGAGAGGCGTGAGCTGCCCGTCGATCGTCACCGCCTCGTCGAGGTTGACGATCGCGGCCGTCATCTCGTCGAGTCGGTCGGTGGGGTTCTGCAGCGCGGTGACGAGCACGCCGCCGACGGCTGCGGGCAGCAGGAGAACGCCGAGGAGCGTCAACCAGGTGATGGGCTTGCGCGAGCGTGCGCGCTCGATGGGGAGGGTCATGCGGTCACCTCGGAGGAGTCTGCGAAGGAAGGAGTGCGGGAGTCGGCGACATCGACGATCGACGGTGCTCGGCGGCCGACCGAGCGGAGGATGTCGACCGCGGCGTCGGGGTCCGCAGAGGTGAGCACCACGGCGGTGCCGGCATCCGCGTCCCGCAGCTCCGCGGTCAGCTGATCGCGCGCGGGAGCGGACAGACGTTCGACGCCGTCGATCACGACGAGCGAGGGATCGCCGCGCAGCGCCTCGCGGAGATCGGATGCCGCGTCGGCGGCATCCGAGACGAGCACCACGCCGACGTGCGCCCGCACCCACACGGCCCGACCCGGCAGCAGGTGTCCGGCGACGCGGAGCAGGCCGTCGTCCGGGGTGACTCGGCCGGCGAGCGCGAGTGCGAGCGCGCGAAGCGATCGGGACGGAGCCCCGGTGAGGACCGCGGAGCCGCCAGGGGAGACGCGCAGATGCAGACCGTCGATCCCGGCATCCGCCACCACCAGCCGATCGGCAGCGACGACGGACCCGTCGCCCGGCCACTCGGCGAGGTGGCGTTCGCGCTCCACGGCCTCGCCCTCGATGTCGACGCTCGGCAGGATCCGCTCGACCCACCGGGGGAGCTCCCACGCGCGCTCTCCGAGGATCGCCATGAGCGCGGGGATCAGGGTCATCCGCACGAGGAACGCATCGATCGCGATGCCCGAGGCGAGCCCCAGGGCGATCGGCTTGAGGGAGGAGTCGCCCTCGGGTACGAAGGCCACGAAGACGGCGAACATGATGACACCGGCGGCCGTGACGACCTTCGCCGAACCGCTGAAGCCGCTGCGCACGGCGCGCAGAGCCGCGGCCCGTCGGGTCGCACGATCCGCGGAACTGGGGCCCTGAGCCTGCCGAAGGGCGGGGTCGTGCACGAAGTCCTCCCGCATGCGCGAGACGAGGAAGACCTGATAGTCCATCGCGAGGCCGAACAGCACGCCCATGAGCACGATCGGCATGAAGCTGATGATCGGCCCCACCTTGGCGACGTGGAGCGCGTCGGCGAACCAGCCCCACTCGAACACGGCGCCGACGACGCCGAACGCCGCGACGATCGAGAGCAGGTATCCGAGCGCAGCGGTGATCGGCACCCAGAGCGAGCGGAACACGATGGTCAGCAGGATCAGCGACAGGCCGATCACGAAGATGCCGAAGGGGAGCAGGGCACTGCCGAGCTGATCGGAGATGTCGATCGCGACGGCCGTGAACCCGGTGACCTTCAGGTCGATGCCGAACTCGTCGAGCCACTCGTCGTGGTGGGAGCGCAGCTCGCGCACGAGGTCGGCGGTCGCCGGATCGTCGGGCGCCGTCTCGGGGACGATCTGGACGATCCCGGTGTCGGCGGTCTCGTTCGGGGTGGCGAGGGCGACCTCTTTGACGCCGTCGATCTTCGCCACGGCATCGCCGAGGTCCTCCATGAGGCCCAGCGGATCGGTCGAGGTGATGATCGTGCCGGTGAGGATCAGCGGTCCGTTGAACCCGGGCCCGAATTCCTCGCCGACGAGGTCGTAGCTCTGGCGCGCTTCATCGCCCTTCGGCAGCACTCCGGCGTTCGGGAGGGCGAGGTTCAGGCTGAGCGCGGGGACGGCGACGATGCCGAGACCGATCACGACGGCGAGCGAGACGAGGATCGGGCGCTTCGTCACTCCCGTTACCCACCGCTCGCTGAACGTCCGTCTGGCGGGTCGGCGCGTGCCGTCCTCGGCCGGTCGGCTCTGCCGCCGCGGGCGTCCGACGATCCGACCCTTCATGAAGCCCAGCAGTGCGGGAGTGAGCGTCACGGCGATCGCGACGGCGATCGCGACGGCCACGGATGCCGCCACGCCCATGGTCGTGAGGAAGGGGATCCCCGCGAACCCGAGCCCGATCAGGGCGATGAGCACGGTGATCCCGGCGAACACCACGGCTGACCCCGCGGTGCCGACCGCGCGGGATGCCGAGTCCTCGGGGTCTTCGCCGGCCCGGACCTGATCCTGATGCCGCGCCATGATGAACAGCGCGTAGTCGATGCCGACGGCGAGTCCGAGCATGAGGGCGAGCAGCGGCGTGGTCGAGGAGACCGTGGCGAACGCGGTCGCGGCGAAGATGCCCGCCATCGAGATGCCCACGCCGAGGATGGCGGTGAGCAGAGGGAGGCCCGCGACGACGAACGAGCGGAAGGTCACGATCAGCACGATCAGGGCGATGAGCAGACCGACGGCTTCGGTGAGCGTCACGCCGGGGATCGAAGTCGCGAACAGGTCACCGCCGAGTGCGGTCTGCGCTCCGGCCGGCAGCTCATCGGACAGGTCGGTCACGACCGCCCGCAGCTCGTCCTTCGTCTCGTCGGACACGTCGGTCGACTGTCCGTCGAACTGCATCCGCACGATGGCGGCCGTCTCGTCCTCGTTGATCATGCCGCTGACGGTGTCGTCGAAGGGCGAGGTGGTGGCGAGCACTCCCTTGACCCTCGCGAGGTCGCCGACGGCGTCCTCGATGTGCTCGCGGTACTCGTCGTCGGTGACCTCATCTCCGTCGGCGGCGACCACGATGAACTGGGCGTTCGTGCCGCTGACCTGCGGGAAGGAGCGCGAGAGCTGCTCGAGGCCGGCCTGCGATTCGGTGCCGGGGATCGAGAACGTGTTGTCGGTGCCCTGTCCCAACACCAGCGCGCCGGTGCCGGCGATGCCGAGGACGATCAGCCAGGAGACGAGCACGCGCCACGGGTGCCGGAACGACCAGCGTCCGAGCGAGGACAGCAGTGTGGACACGGAACTCCTTCGAGGATTTCGGCGGATACACAGATGTATCCGATACACACCTGTATCGTAGGGGCATTCGTGCAGCAGAGTCTGTGCGCCCGGTGTGAGTCCCGGGCCGCGATCGAGGGGGATGATGGACCGATGACGGCATCCGCAACGCGCAGTCGCGAGAACACCCGAGCCCGACTGGTCGAGGCGGCGCGCCAGGTGTTCGCCGAGGTCGGCCTGGAGGGTGCCTCGGTCGAGGCCGTCTGCGAGCGTGCGGGCTTCACGCGCGGAGCCTTCTACTCGAACTTCGAGTCCAAGGACGAGCTGTTCCTCATGCTCGCGGCGACCGTGGCCGATGCCCGCGTCACCGCGGTGCGCGATCGGGTCGACGAGATCACGGCCGAGGGCGGGCTCGTGGAGGGATGCGATCCCACCGATCTGCTGCAGAAGGTGATGGACTCGGGCAGCGACGACCGTCTCGGAGTGATGCTGATGAGCGAGATCCGCATCCGTGCCCTGCGCGATGCCGCGTTCGGTGCCGCCTACCTCGTGCAGGAGCGGGAGATGGTCGCGAGCATCGCACGGATCGTCACCGACATCGTCGAGGCCGGGAAGCTTCGTCTGCTGTTACCGGCGGAGGAGGCTGCGCGCATGCTCATGATCGTGTGGGAGGGCATGACGGTCCGCAGCGCGATGGCCGGGTACGACGAGGCGCAACTCCGTCGAGCGGGGAGCACCGAGCTCGGCCGTCTCGTGGAGCTCCTGCTCGAGTCCTGAATCCTGTGTCTGCGGCGGTCCGCCGTCGGATCAGGTCAGCGTCAGCAGCGCATGGCAACGGCGCAGCCGCTCGAGCCACCACTCCCGGCGGTCGTCGGCGGCCGCGAGACGGGTGAGCGCCGCGGCATCCGGCGCCACTCGCGACGCGTCGATCGAGCCGTTGCTCGGCCGCATGTCGGCGACGTCCTCGCGGAAGAGCGCGGACGTGCCCAGCCCGCAGTCGTAGTCGAGCTCGGGCAGAGCCGCCGCCAGCGTGGCTCCCTGCGACAGGCCGATCGCGGTGTCGAGGGCGCTGGAGACGACGACCGGCAGCCCCGCCGCCGTGACGATCTGCAGCGCGTGGGTCACGCCGCCGAGCGGCTGGGCCTTCACGACCAGCAGGTCGGCCGCTCCGGCGCGGGCGACGGCGAGCGGATCCGATGACTTGCGCACGCTCTCGTCGGCGGCGATGGGGATGCCCATGTACTTCACGCGACGTCGCAGATCTGCGAGCTCGTCGACGCTCGCGCAGGGCTGCTCGACGTACTCCAGGTCGAACTCGGCGAGGGCGTGCACGGCGTGCTCGGCCTCGTCGATGTTCCAGAGGCCGTTCGCGTCGACGCGGATGCGCCCCTCCGCACCCATGGCCTCACGCACGGCCCGCACGCGCGCGATGTCATCGGCGAGGGACTGACCGGGCTCGGCGACCTTGACCTTAGCGGTCCGGCATCCGGCGAAGCGCGAGAGCACCTCGGGAACACGCGCGGCATCGACAGCCGGCACGGTCGCGTTCACTGGGATGCGATCGCGCAGAGGGGCAGGTTGCGGGTGCCACGCGAAATCCACCGCTGCGGCGAGCCAGGTCGCGGCCTCAGCATCGTCGTATTCGACGAACGGTGAGAATTCGGCCCAGCCCTCCGGTCCTTCGAACAGGAGGGCTTCACGCGCGTCCACACCGCGGAAGCGCGTCGTCATCGGCAGAGAGACGACGCGGGCGGTGGAGAGGAGGTCTTCGAGTGCCGGGATCATGCCCCCATTGTGCTCCTGTCGTCACAGCGAGCAGGTCAGGCCGAACGCGTCGGCGTTGCCCCGCTCATGAGGGATGCCGCACGAATATGGGCGATT
This sequence comes from Microbacterium sp. ZW T5_45, assembly GCF_044987415.1. NCBI lineage: Bacteria > Bacillati > Actinomycetota > Actinomycetes > Micrococcales > Microbacteriaceae > Microbacterium > Microbacterium sp. ZW T5_45. The sequence goes on from NZ_JBJDRJ010000038.1 coordinate 6,795, forward strand.
GACTATAGTGTGTGACACACAGTAATGTGATCGACATGGACGAGACGCTCGATACCCACCTGCAAGAGCTGCGGCGCGGCACTGTTGTGCTGGCCTGTCTGCATCTGCTCCGCGTGGCGGGCTACGGCTACGGGCTGCTCGAACAGCTCGAGGCCCACGGATTCCGCACCGACGCGAACACCCTGTATCCGCTGCTGCGCCGCCTCGAGAAGCAGGGCTACCTCACGAGCGAGTGGAACACCGACGAGGCCAGGCCGCGCAAGTTCTATCGCACGTCCGGCGACGGCATCCGCCTCGCCGACACCCTCACCGAGGAGTGGCTCGCGCTCACCGGCGCGATTGCCTCTCTCACCTCCGGCACCGAAGAGGAGAACTGATATGTCGAGCACCCTGACCGAGCGATACGTCGCCGCCGCAGTCAAGAGCCTGAAGCCCGTCACACAGGACGATGTCCGCAGCGAGCTCGAAGCGTCGATCTCCGACGCCATCGAGGCGCGGATCGAACGCGGCGAGACTCCGAGCGAGGCCGAACGAGCGGTGCTCACTGAGCTGGGCGACCCCGGCATCCTTGCCGCGAGTTACGCCGAGCGACCGCTGCATCTGATCGGTCCGGCCTACTACCTGACGTGGTGGCGTCTGCTGGTACTGCTGCTGTGGATCGTGCCGACTTCGGTCGGCGGGGCAGTTGCGCTCGGCCTCGCGATCTCGCACGCTCCCGTGGGCGAGATCATCGGACAGACGATCGCGGTGGTCATCTCGGTCATCGTCCACCTGTGCTTCTGGGTGACCGTGGTGTTCGTCGCACTAGAACGAGCCGGCACGGGCACCGGGCTGATCTGGAACGTCGACATGCTTCCCGAGCCGACCGAGCGCACGACCGGACGTTCCGATCTGATCGCCACCATCGTGCTCCTCGCCCTCACCGCGGGGGCGGTGCTGTGGGATCGATTCCGCGGCTTCTTCCCGACCGGTGCAGAGCCGATCCCTGTCTTGAACCCGTCCCTGTGGCCGTGGGGTGCCCTCGCGATGCTCCTCCTCATGGCTGCCGAGGCGACCGTGGCTGTCCTCGTGTACCGCCGCGGTCGGTGGACGTATGCGCTCGCTGCTGCCAACACCGCGATAGCGGCCGTCTTCGCCGCGGGCACCACCGCTCTGCTCGTCACGGGCCTGCTCGTGAACCCCGACTTCCTCGGCTTCGTCGCCGACGCAGGGGGCGCAGGCTTCGCCGCGGGCGACACCGGGGCCGCAGACGAAGGCGGGGTCTTCCGGATACTGGCGGTGCTGGCGGGAGCGATCGTCATCGGCATCGCGGCCTGGGACGCGATCGACGGCTGGCGCAAAGCGCGGCGAGTCGGCTGACCGGATCTCGGATGCCACAGGAAATAGGGTGGTTCCATGGTCTCCGACATCTTCGACCCGGCGGAGTGGGTGCTCGCGCCCGGCGCCGAGGACTACACCGACATCACCGCGCACGTCACGCACGACGGCGGCGTCGCCCGCATCGCGTTCGACCGGCCCGAGGTGCGCAACGCGTTCCGCCCGCACACGGTCGACGAGCTGTATCGCGCCCTCGACATCGCCCGCCAGGACCCGCGCATCGGCGCCGTGCTGCTCACCGGCAACGGGCCGAGTCCCAAGGACGGCGGCTGGGCCTTCTGCTCGGGCGGTGATCAGCGCATCCGCGGCCGCGACGGCTACAAGTACTCGGAACAGGACGACGCCGTCGCCGACCCTGCGCGCGCCGGACGGCTGCACATCCTCGAGGTGCAGCGGCTCATCCGCTTCATGCCCAAGGTCGTCATCGCGGTCGTCCCCGGCTGGGCGGCCGGCGGCGGACACTCGCTGCACGTCGTCTGCGACCTCTCCATCGCCTCGGCGGAGCATGCCCGGTTCAAGCAGACGGATGCCGACGTCGGCAGCTTCGACGCCGGCTACGGTTCCGCGTACATGGCTCGCCAGACCGGGCAGAAGTTCGCACGAGAGGTCTTCTTCCTCGCCGAGGAGTACTCGGCGCAGCGCGCCTATGAGACCGGCGCCGTGAACCGGGTGGTGCCGCACGCCGAACTCGAGCGCGAGGCGCTGAAGATGGCCCGCACCGTGCTGACGAAGTCGCCCACGGCGATCCGCATGCTCAAGTTCGCATTCAACGCCGTCGACGACGGACTCGTCGGGCAGCAGGTCTTCGCCGGCGAGGCCACGCGTCTCGCGTACGGCACCGACGAGGCCGTCGAGGGCCGGGACTCGTTCCTCGAGAAGCGCGCCCCCGACTGGTCGTCCTTCCCCTACCACTTCTGAGCGGCAACCGATGGTCGCACTGGGATCCGGAGACTCCCTCTCGACGGCGGAACTGCGAGAGGCTCTGAGCCGAGCGTTCGACGGCGGACCGGCCCTCGGCTTCGGGATGCTCGGCGAGACGCCGGAGTGGGTGCCCGCCGGCACCGCCGTGGTGATCGCGACCTCGGGGTCGAGCGGCATCCCGAAGCGCGTCGCTCTCAGCGGCGTCGCCCTGCGCGCGAGCGCCGAGGCGACGGCCGGCCGGATCGGCAGCGGTCGCTGGTTGCTGGCACTGCCGACGGGATACGTCGCGGGACTGCAGGTTCTCGTGCGGTCGATCCTCGCGGGTACGGAGCCGGTGGAGATCGAGGGACGGTTCTCGCCCGAGTCGTTCGTCGCGGCGACACGACGGATGATCTCAGAAGACGTTCCGCGGCTGACCTCGCTGGTCCCCGCGCAGCTGTCGACGCTGCTCGCGGCGGAGGGGCGATCCGTGCGGGAGGCGCTGCGCGCCTATCAGGCGATCCTCGTCGGCGGCCAGGCGCTTCCCGAGCCGTTGCGGGAACGCGCCGCGGATCTCGGGGTCCGCCTGGTGCGCACCTACGGGTCGAGCGAGACGAGTGGCGGATGCGTCTACGACGGCATCCCGCTCGACACGGCAGCCGTTCGAGCGGTCGACGGTGAGCTCCGCATCGCCGGTCCCATGCTCGCGGACGGGTACCTCGGCGATGAGACGTTGAGCAGCCGCGTCTTCGTGCGGGACGAGCACGGCATCCGCTGGTACCGGACGGGAGATCTGGGTGTGGTCGACGACGGCATCGTGCGCGTGCACGGGCGGGCCGACAACGTGATCGTCTCAGGAGGGATCAACATCTCGCTCGATCGGGTCGAGCGCATCGTCCGACGGATCCCCGGTCTCACCGGAGCCGTGGTCGTCGGAATCGACGACGACCGCTGGGGGGAGGCATCCGTGATCGTCGTCGAGCGCGGAGAGGCGCTGCGGCGCAGCGAGATCGAGCAGCTGGAGCAGGCGCGCGCAGCGGTCGCCGCGGAGGTCGGCAGGCACGCGCGCCCGGCACGGCTCGTGCTCGTAGACGAACTCGCGATCCTGGCGTCGGGCAAGCCCGACCGCGAGAGCATCCGGCGTCTGGCCGCCGAGCTGCGCTGAACGGCGGCGCCGCGTCCGGGTGCCAGACTGGAGCATGGCCATCTACACGCACGGGCACCACGAGTCCGTCCTCCGCTCGCACACCTCCCGCACCATCGCGAACTCGGCGGAGTACCTTCGGGCGCACCTCGCCGCCGACGCCCGGCTGCTCGACGTCGGCGCGGGGCCGGGCACGATCACGGTCGAGTTCGCCGAGCATGTCGCACACGTGACCGCCACGGAGATCGACGAGAACGCGCTCTCGCTCTCTCGTGAGCTGTCCGTGGCGCGGGGTGTGTCGAACATCGACTTCTCGATCGAGGACGTGCACGGGCTGAGCTTCGCGGATGACACGTTCGACATCGTCCACACGCACCAGGTGCTGCAGCATGTGGCCGACCCCGTGCAGGCTCTGCGCGAGATGCGGCGCGTGACGAGGCCCGGCGGCGTGGTCGCGGCCCGCGATGCGGACTACGCCGGGTTCATCTGGTTCCCCGTGCTGCCCGAACTCGATCGCTGGCTCGACCTCTACCGCGCGGCCGCACGCGCCAACGGGGGAGAGCCGGATGCGGGTCGTCGCCTGCTCGGCTGGGCTCGGGCCGCGGGCTTCACGGACGTCACCGCGACGGCATCCACCTGGTGCTACGCGACACCGGAGGAGCGCGCGTGGTGGGGCGGGATGTGGGCCGACCGGATCCTGCAGTCGGCCCTGACCCGTCAGCTGCTGGCATCGGAGATGGCGACCCGGGCCGAGCTCGAGCAGATCAGCGAGGCGTGGCGCCGCTGGGCCGATGACGGCGACGGCTGGTATCTCGTGCCGCACGGTGAGATCATCGCGCGCGCCTGACGCCCGGCGGATACATCCGCAGATGGATGCTGGGCGCCGAGCTGCCGCGTAGCGTGGGAGGGGTGTTCCGCTCCGTCTCCCGTGCCTGGCTCGTCGTCGACATCATCGGCGCCGTGGTCGGCTTCGCCGTGACCACGCCGCTCTCGCTGGCGATGTACGGCGCGTTCTCGAGCACGTGGCTGGGGGACGGACCCGTCGCCGTCGTCCTGAACATCATCGTCGCCGTCGTGCTCTGGGGCGCGGCGGCGATCAGCCGGCTCTCGCCTCGGCTCGCCCTGATCATCGCGTGGGTGGGAGCCGTCATCCAGATGGGTGCAGGCCTCCCACCCAACGCGGGCGACGCGGCGATCCTCATCGTGCTCTTCGCAACAGCGGCATGGGGCACCAGACGGCTGCTCTGGATCGGCGGGGCGTCCGCGCTCGGCGGGGGCCTCATCGGCGGTCTGTACTTCGCGCTCGTCGGCTCGGGTGAGCTGCTCACGGATGCCGCGAGCGCCATGCGCGCCGCGCTGATCGGCGCCCTCATGGCCTCGGTGTTCGTGCTCACGATGGTCATGTCGTGGGGCGTCGGTCTGCTGTGGCGGGTGTTCCTCAACGGGCGCGAGACGCAGGTCGCTCGCGCCCAGGCCGAACTGCTCGCCGCCGAAGAACAGGAGCGTGTGCGGATCGCCCGGGACATGCATGACATCGTCGCGCACTCTCTCGCCGTGGTGATCGCCCAGGCCGACGGGGCACGCTACGCCGCTGCGACCGCACCCGAGCTCGCGACCGAGGCGCTGACCACGATCGGCCAGACCGCGCGCAGCGCGCTCTCCGATGTGCGCCTGCTGCTCACCCAGCTGCGGCACCGCCAGGGCGACGGCCCGCAGCCGACGCTCGCCGATCTCGAGAGCCTGTTCGCCCAGGTGCGTCAGGCGGGGGTCGAGCCGCGGATCACGGTCGACCCGATGCCCCCGGGGGAGCCGCCGGGAGCGATCCAGCTCGCGGTCTACCGGATCCTGCAGGAAGCGCTGACCAATGCGATCCGGCACGGCGACGGCACCGTAGACGTGCACCTCGCCTGGCTCGACGACCGGGTCGACGTGCGGGTGAGCAACGCCGTCGCCGAGCGCCAGGGCACGACGAGCGGCGGGCACGGTCTCATCGGCATGCGCGAGCGCGCCCAGCTCGTCGGCGGTAGCCTTCAGGCGGCGGAGGAGGACGCGGGCACGTTCGTCGTCCGGGCTTCGCTGCCGATCGGAGGTACCGCATGATTCGGGTCGTTCTCGTCGACGATCAGGCGCTGTTCCGCGCCGGCATCCGCATGCTCGTCGCATCTCAACCCGACCTCGAGGTCGTGGGCGAGGCGGGCGACGGGCGCGAGGCGCTCGACGTCGTGCGGACCAGCCGTCCCGACGTCGTGCTGATGGACATCCGGATGCCGGTGATGGACGGCCTCACCGCCACGGCCGAGATCCTCGCGCAGCCGGATCCGCCGCGCATCGTCATGCTCACCACCTTCGACCTCGACGAGGCCGCGGCCAGGGCGATCCGCCAGGGCGCGAGCGGCTTCCTGCTCAAGGACGCCGATCCCGAGTTCCTGCTCGCGGCGATCCGCACCGTGCACTCGGGGTCGAGCGTGATCGCGGCATCCGCCACGCGGGATCTGTTCGCGCACTTCGCGCCGGCGCCCACCCCGGTTCCCGCGCAGTACGGCGATCTCACCGAGCGCGAGCGCGAGATCTTCGCCCTCGCCGCCCGCGGACTGTCCAACGCCGAGATCGCGGCGCGGGAGTATCTCAGCGAAGCGACGGTGAAGACGCATGTGAGCCGGATCCTCGCGAAGCTCGCGCTGCGCGACCGGGTGCAGCTGGTCGTCTTCGCATTCGAGCACGGCCTGGCCTGACCGGCTCCTCGGTTCGGATGACGGCGGATCATCCTGCAGATGTAGACGGATGAGTCCGACGGGCGACGCGGCCATGGACGCTCCGGAAATAGCGTCGGTGACATGGAGATCACGACCACCGACCTCGGGCTCGCCGCCCGCGTCCAGCACCTGAAGAAGACCTACGGCACGGGCGAGGGCACCGTGCGCGCGCTCGACGACGTGAGCGTCGGCATCCGTCGCGGGCAGTTCACCGCGATCATGGGGCCGTCCGGTTCGGGCAAGTCCACGCTCATGCACATCATGGCCGGACTCGACACCCCGACGGAGGGGCGCGCGTTCATCGGCGACACCGAGATCACGGGCCTCGGCGATCTCGATCTGACGCTCCTGCGCCGTCGCCGCGTCGGCTTCATCTTCCAGGCGTTCAACCTCGTGCCCACGCTCACCGCACTGGGCAACATCATGCTGCCGTTCGAGCTCGACGGACGCCGGCCCAGCGCGATCGAGAAGGCCCGCATCGACGGCCTCGTCGAGACCCTCGGGCTCGGCGCCCGTCTCGATCACCGTCCGCATCAGCTCTCCGGCGGCCAGCAGCAGCGCGTCGCGATCGCGCGGGCGCTCGCCACCGCTCCCGATCTCGTATTCGCCGACGAGCCCACGGGCAACCTCGACTCGAAGACCGGGCGCGAGGTGCTGCAGCTTCTCGCCACGGCGAGCCGCGAGCACGGGCAGTCGATCGCGATGGTCACGCACGACGCGATCGCCGCGAGCCACGCGGACCGCGTGCTGTTCCTCGGCGACGGACGCATCGTCGCCGACCACCCCCGGCGCAGCGCCGAGGAGATCTCCGCGTACATGCTCGCCGCGGAGGTCGCCGCGTGAGCGCCGTCGCGGCGGTCGTCCCGCAGACGGCATCCACCGGGCCGCGGCTGGCGTGGCTGCGCGAGCGGGGCATGGGAGCGAGCGTGCTCGTCGCGGCCCTCTCTGCGGCGTTCGGCGTGATCCTCGTCGAGGCCACCGCGTACATCGGCGCCGTGCTGCAGGCCGACCCCTTCATCGGCGACAGCGAGACCCTGGCGTTCGTCGTCGCACTGCTGTCGGTGCTGCTCACCGCCGTGGCGATGTACGTCGCGGCGATCGTCACGGCGAACACCTTCTCGACGATCATCGCCGGACGCACGCGCCGCATCGCGCTGATGCGCTTGATCGGGGCCACGGCGCGCTCGCAGCGAGCCGAGGTCGGCCGCCAGGGACTCATCGTCGGCATCATCGGCGCGACGCTCGGGCTCGCTGCAGGTCTCGGCGTCTCCGCCGCAGGCGTGCAGATCGGCGCGCAGTTCATCGCGAACGACCCGGTCGGCTTCTCACTCGCCCAGCCGTTCCTCGTTCTGCCGGCCGTCGGAGTCGCGCTCACCACCTGGGTCGCCGCCTGGGTCGGATCCAGACGGGTGCTCACGGTCACGCCGCTGCAGGCGCTGGGCGGCTCGGTCGAGCGCGCACACGAGGAGGTTTCCGGACGCCCTGGACGTCACGTCGGCGCCTGGGTGCTGCTGCTCACGGGGGCGGCGCTGCTCGCCGGCGGTGTGGTCATCGGCCTCATCACGCCCCTCGGGGTCATCGTCGCGTTCTTCGGCGGCCTGCTGTCGTTCACCGGCATCGCGCTGGGATCGGTGCTGTTCATGCCCCCCGTGCTGCGGCTGGTGGGGCGGATGTTCGGCTCGGGGGCGACGGCGCGCCTCGCCGCCGAGAACGCCCTGCGCTACCCGGAGCGGTCCTCGCGTATGGCGATCGGCGTGGTCATGGGCGTCGCGCTGGTGACGATGTTCGCGGTCGCGATGGAGTCGGCCAAGCGACTGATGATGTCGCAGACCGGAGAGATGCCCGCCGACTTCTTCGCGCCCTTCGACGCGTTCGCCTCGATCATGATGGTGCTCGTGGCCGTGTCGGCGGTGATCGCCGCGGTCGGCCTCGTCAACCTGCTGACGATCGGCGTCGTCCAGCGCCGACGGGAACTGGGTCTGCTGCGCTCGATCGGTCTGTCCAACGGGCAGATCCGCCGCATGGTGCTGCTGGAGGCGACGCACATCACGGTCGCCGCGACCGTCACCGGGCTCGTGCTCGGCGTGGTCTACGGCTGGATCGCGGCGCAGTCGCTGCTCGGGTCCGTGCCGGTGCTGCCGGAGTTCACCCCTGCGGGGCTGGTCGCACCGCAGGTGCCGCTGCTGCCGGTCGTGCTCATCATCGTCGCGACGGCGATTCTCACCCTCGTGGCGGCTGCGACGCCGACCCGCCTCGCGACGCGTGTGGTGCCGGTGGAGGCACTCGCCGCCGACTGAGCGCGCCCACGACCGAGCGCGCCCACGACCGAACGCGCCCACGACCGGGCGCGCCTAGGCTGGAAGGATGCCGTCGCCCTTCGATCAGTCCACCTACCAGGTCCGCCTCGACTGGGGCGTCGACGGGCTCGCCCGTCTTGCTCCGGCCGACATCGTGATCGTCGTCGACGTGCTGCGGTTCTCGTCGACGGTCGCCGACGAGGTGGCCCGCGGACGCGAGGTCGGGTTGGCGGACGCCCTGGCGTGGTCGCGCAACGGTGCGGCGGTGGCGGATGCCGCGAGCGAGGCGCTCGTCCTGCTCGGGGGCATCCGCAACGCCGCGGCCGTGGCGCGCGCGGTGCAGACCGTGCAGGAGCGACGACGGGCGAGGACCTCGGTCGCGGTGATCGCCGCCGGCGAGGCGGATGCCGCCGGAGTCGTGCGGCTCGCGACGGAGGACCAGCTCGGCGCCGGGGCGATCGTCGCCGCGCTCACCGACCTCGGCATCGATCACACCGCGCCCGAGGCCGCGGTCGCCGCCGAGGGCTTCCGCGCCCTTTCGCCGGGCGCTGCGTCACCTGGTGGCGGCGACCGGCTCGGGCCGCGAGCTCGCCGAGGGGGTGGCATCCACCGCGCGCATGGAGGCCGCGGGTGTCGTGCCGACCTCCGTCGAGGACGCCGCCGTTCTGGATGCCGTTGAGACGGTGCCGGTGCTGCGCGGCGGGGTGTTCGTGCGCTTCGTCTGAGCTCGGTCGCCCAGGCGCATCACCCCTCGGGCGACCAACAGGCCGGGGGAACGCCCGGCTTTCCGCAGGGCGCGACATAGGCTCGGGGGATGAGGTACCTCCCCGCGTTCATCGTCGACGCCGTGCTCGTGCTGGTCTTCGCCGCGATCGGTCGGGCGTCGCACGATGAAGACCCTGCGGGCTTTCTCGCCACGGCCTGGCCGTTCCTCGTGGCGCTGCTCGTCGGGCACGTGGCGTCCGCGCTGCTGCCCTCACGTCCGCGTCGGCCCTGGTCGATCGGCTGGGGTCTCGTCGCCTGGGCGGTGACCGTGGTCGGCGGCATCCTGCTCCGCCTCGCATCCGGCGACACCGCCGAGGTTCCCTTCATCATCGTCGCGACGCTCGTGCTCGGCGCGTTCCTGCTGGGCTGGCGCGGGCTCGCTGCCCTGAGCAGGCGCAGGGTGGCAGCGCGTCGATCGGCAGAACGGGCGGATGCTGCAGCATCCGCCGACGCGCACGATGATGTCGCTGACGAGCGGGGTGGCGACCGCACCGACGCGGGCGATGACGATCACACCGACGCGGGCGATGACGAACAGACAAGCGCACCGGCCGATGCGAGTGACGATGATTCGGACAAGAGCCGCGATGATTCGGCCGCGGGCGAGAGCGATACCGACCGGCGCTGAAGCCGTCGCGGTCAGCGCGGAGCCTGCGCCGCCAGCCGGGCGTCGGCGGTGATCTCGCGCCGCGTCCAGGTGAAGAGGTGCCGATCGTCGAAGGTCCGCGAGCACTTCGCGCACGAGGTGGCCCTCGTGGGGCGGCGATGCCGATAGGTCAAGTGACCCGCGGGGCACACGCCGACCCAGGGCGCGAGCTCCACCGCGGTCTCGCCGTGATGCGTCGTGCCGCCGACGTAGCCGAGCTCACGCGCTGTGCGCTTCCACACAGGCCCGTGCGCGGCCTTGTGCCCGGCGAGTGCGTGGGCGACCTCGTGCAGCAGCACCTGATGGATCTCGTCGTCATCGAAACGGGCGGCGAGATAGCGCGACACTGTGATCCGCTTCTTCGCGTAGTCGCATTGGCCGGCACGACGCTTCGCATTGTCGAATCCGAACGTCCAGCTGTCGTCCAGATGCAACCTGATCAGTGCGTCACCCCAGATGCGCACACGGTCGAGTTCCGCCATGCGCTCAGAGTAAGCCATCCCACCGACACCGGGATGACGCGCAGGGCGCCGGCGTCTCTCGACCGGCTGTCGTGGATCCGGGGTCAGCCGGCGACGAGCTGGGTCGTTCGGCGGCGTTCGACGGCGTCGATCGCGAGGAGTGCCGTCTCCAGCTCGCGGTCCTGCGCACCGGCTTCGCGGCGCAGGAAGAGGGACTGCTTGAAGCTCTCGCGCGCGGTCTCGAAATCGCCCGCCTCGTAGGCGTTCTTGCCGTGGTGCTGATGAGCGAAGGCGGCGATCGAGATCCACCGCTGCCCTTCCGCTTCACTCGCGCACGTGGTCAGTTCCTGCTCGGCGGCGGCGTGCGCGCCCCGGAACTGCAGCACGGTCGCATGCAGCACGCGCGCACGCAGCACGTCCTTGCGGGTTCCGGCCATGCGGGCCTGCCGTACGGTCTCGTCCGCGAGTGCGAGAGCCTCGTCGAGACGACCGAGCACTTTGAGCAGCCAGACGCGCTCGAGAAGGGCGGGAAGACTGCGTTGGTTCTCGATCTCTTCGAGCCGGGCAGCGCATTCGTCGAGATCGACCAGTTCGCGGAGGGTCTCCGGGTCGTATCCCTGGATGAAACTCATTGCTCTCCTTCCGCAGCGCCCCGCAGACCAGTCTGCCTGCTGCGGCGGCCGACGTCGCGGCGGCACGCCCCGTTGTCCGGCATCCGGATCGCGGCGAGACGCTCAGCGCAGGAACAGCGAGGCGTCGGGACGCGGCGAGGCGACGGCATCCGCATCGGTCACGATCCGCGACCCCTGGATGAACGAGGCGACCTCGGCACCCTGGGCGATCTTCGCGGGGTGCGGGCCGGCCGCGAGCAGGCGCGGCAGCCATTCGGTCGGCAGGGGAGAAGCGGATGCCGCGATCACGAGGTTGCCGAAGCGGCGCCCCTTGAGCACCTGGGTGTCGGCGAGCACGGCGATCTCGGGCAGCACCTCGGCGATGGTCGCCGCCTGGCGACGCGCGAAGGCGAGCCCGGGGCCGTCGGCGACGTTCACCAGCAGCACTCCGGTCGGACTCAGCAGCGCACGGAGCTCGCGATAGAACTCGACGCTGGTGAGATGGGAGGGGGTCTGGGCTCCGGAGTACACGTCCGAGACGACGAGATCGCAGGCGCCGACGAGCGCGGGCGGCAGCTTCTGCACCCCGGCCCGCGCGTCGCCGATGCGCATCCGGATCGCCGCGCCGCGGGGGAGCGGCAGGTGCTCCTTCACGAGTGCGGCGAGCGAGGCCTCGAGCTCGATGACCTGCTGGCGCGAACCCGGTCGCGTCGCCTCGACGTAGCGCGGGATCGTGAGGGCTCCGGCTCCGAGATGCACGGCCGTGATCGGGCCGTCCGGGAGCTGGTCGATCACGGCGCCCATGCGCACGATGTATTCGAAGTGCAGGTGCGTCGGGTCGTTCAGATCGACGTGCGACTGCGGGGTGTCGTCGACGATGAGCTCGAAGCCGCTGGTGAACTCCGAGGGCACGATGCGGGCGATGCCGCCGTGGTCGAGTCGCGCCTGCGGATGCTCGGTGTCACGTGCTCGAGTCCTGCCCATGGCTCGAGCGTACGCGGTCAGCCGCGGCCCACGGAGCAGGTCTCCTGCGCGACGGTCTGTCCCGAGATCTCCGGCGGCAGGGTCGCCCGGACCTCGGGCGTCGCGATCTCGGTGGGGGCGGTGGTCTCCGTCGTCGTGTCCGGATCCGCCGGCACCTCGGAGGGCTCCGGCGTGACGAGCTCGACACCCGCGTTGGTCGCGACGTCTCCCGACAGCTGGATCGGGTCGCCGGCGAGCAGCGCCTCCCAGAGGGGAGCGGCCGCGTCCTCGTTCGGCACGACCTTCACTCCGGGGTTGTCCGGGTCGTCGAGGTTCGGGTACTGCACGAACACGAAGTCGGTGAACTCGACGTCCTTCAGCGCGAGCGCCAACTGCGCGAGGGTGAGCGGATTGCTGAGCTCTGTGCTCGGCACGATGTTGTCGGCGACGGTGTTCGCGAGCCGCAGCACCTTTGAGGGGTCGGAGAGCGTTTCGGAGCTCAGGATCTTCTTCGCCAGTCGCGACATGTACAGCTGCTGGTTCGAGATGCGCGCGAGATCGCTCTCATCGCCGACCCCGTGCCGCGTGCGGATGAAAGCGAGTGCGTCCGCACCCGAGACGGTATGGCTGCCGGGATCCAAGTCGATGCCGGCCTGGGAGTCGTGGATGCCGTCCCCGCTCACACACACTTCGACGCCGCCGATCGCGTCCGTGATCTCGATCACGCCGTCGAAGCTGATCTTGGCGGCGAACTCGATCGGGATCCCGCTGAGCTCCGTGATCGTCTTGGCGATGCACGAGATTCCCGCATGGTCGTAGACGGAGTTGAGCGCCGCCTTCGACATGCCGGATGCCGTGGAGCCGTCGTCGCGCGTGCACCCGGGAACCTCGACCATGAGGTCACGGGGGAACGAGACCGCTGTCACCGCTCGCGGCGCCGCCGAGACGTGCACGAGCAGGTTGACATCGTTTCTCGAACCGTCGTCGGCCTCCTCGCAGCGCTCACCGAGGAGCGCGGTGGTGATCTCGCCGCACTCGTCGGTCCCGACCACGAGCAGGTTGAACGCCTTGTCGTCGGGGTAGGCGCCGAGGGCCGGCGGGGCGACCTCTGGCGCGCCCTCGAGCGTCACCGCGCCTGCTCCTGCCCGGTTCACCAGGTCGGCGATCACGAATCCGCCCACGGCGACGGCCGAGACGAGGACCACGGCCAGCGCCGCCCCGGCGAGTTTGAGGGCGACGGACAACCGAGACGGCGAGGGCAGATCCGCATGCCGGGCGACGGTCGAGCGGTGGTTTCTGCCAGGGGATCGGCGCATGGCGCAGAGCCTAACCCGGTGACCTGGAGAGTGCCCGGTGTGTGCGCCTGCCACGCCGCGCGCGGTCAATACCGCAGCATCCGGAATTGGTCAAGGATTTGACTTGCCATGTCGCAGATTCGTGTCTATAGTTGGTAGTTGCGCTCGCTTCTCCGTGCCCTCATATGGTGGTCGGCATTCGTTGAGCTTCTGAGTGCGCACTCCACCTGACGACAAAGGAATCGAGAAGCCCTGCGGGGCTCACGGAGGTTATTCCCTTGGCTGCTGCTCCCAACGCATCCACATCCACCACCACCAAGAACGGACGCGGAGCATCCCGCCTCTCGTTCGCGAAGATCTCCGACACGCTGACGGTCCCCGATCTGCTCGCTCTGCAGACCGAGTCGTTCGGCTGGCTCGTCGGCAACGACGCCTGGAAGGCCCGCGTCGCCGCCGCGAAGGCCGAGGGTCGCACCGACGTCAACGAGATCTCCGGTCTCGGCGAGATCTTCGAGGAGATCTCCCCGATCGAGGACCTCGGCGAGACGATGCAGCTCTCGTTCACGAACCCCTACCTCGAGCCCGAGAAGTACTCGATCGAGGAGTGCAAGGAGCGCGGCAAGACGTACGCGGCCCCGCTCTACGTCGAGGCCGAGTTCATGAACCACCTCACCGGTGAGATCAAGACCCAGACGGTCTTCATGGGCGACTTCCCCCTGCAGACCGACAAGGGCACGTTCATCATCAACGGCTCCGAGCGCGTCGTCGTGTCGCAGCTCGTCCGCTCCCCGGGCGTCTACTTCGACAAGACCCCCGACAAGACGTCCGACAAGGACATCGTGTCGGCGCGCGTGATCCCGAGCCGTGGTGCATGGCTCGAGTTCGAGATCGACAAGCGCGACCAGGTCGGCGTGCGCATCGACCGCAAGCGCAAGCAGTCCGTGACCGTGTTCCTCAAGGCCCTGGGGCTCACGAGCGAGGAGATCCTCGCCGAGTTCGCCGGCTTCCCCTCGATCGAGGAGACCCTGGCGAAGGACACCATCGTCACCAAGGAAGACGCGCTCCGCGACATCTACCGCAAGCTGCGTCCGGGCGAGCAGGTCGCCGCCGAGGCCGCCCGCGCGCTGCTGGACAACTTCTACTTCAACCCGAAGCGCTACGACCTCGCGAAGGTGGGTCGCTACAAGATCAACCACAAGCTCGGACTCGACGCGGCGCTCAGCGACTCGGTCCTGACCGTCGACGACATCGTCGCGACGATCAAGTACCTGGTCCGCATCCACGCGGGCGTCGAGACCTTCGACGGCATCCGTGGTGGCAAGCAGGCCGAGATCCGCATCGCCACCGATGACATCGACAACTTCGGCAACCGTCGCATTCGCGCGGTCGGCGAGCTGATCCAGAACCAGGTCCGCACGGGTCTGTCCCGCATGGAGCGCGTCGTCCGCGAGCGCATGACCACGCAGGACATCGAGGCCATCACGCCGCAGACCCTGATCAACGTGCGCCCCGTCGTCGCCGCGATCAAGGAGTTCTTCGGAACGTCGCAGCTGTCGCAGTTCATGGACCAGAACAACCCGCTCGCGGGTCTGACCAACAAGCGCCGCCTCTCGGCCCTCGGCCCCGGTGGTCTGAGCCGCGACCGCGCCGGCGTCGAGGTCCGTGACGTGCACCCCTCGCACTACGGCCGCATGTGCCCGATCGAGACCCCGGAAGGCCCGAACATCGGTCTGATCGGTGCTCTCGCGACCTTTGCGCGCATCAACTCCTTCGGTTTCATCGAGACCCCGTACCGCAAGGTCACCGGTGGCGTCGTCACCGACCAGATCGACTACCTCACCGCCTCCGAGGAGATCGACTTCAACATCGCTCAGGCGAACGCGCCGCTCGACAAGGACGGCCGGTTCCGCGAGAGTCACGTCCTCGCTCGCCCGAAGGGCGGCAGCGGTGAGGTCGACGTGTTCCTTCCCGAGGAGATCGGCTACATCGACGTCTCCCCGCGCCAGATGGTGTCGGTCGCGACCTCGCTCGTGCCGTTCCTCGAGCACGATGACGCGCAGCGCGCGCTCATGGGCGCCAACATGCAGCGTCAGGCCGTGCCGCTGCTGCGCAGCGACTCGCCGCTCGTCGGAACCGGTATGGAGGGCTACACCGCCATCGACGCGGGTGACGTGATCACCGCCGAGAAGCCCGGTGTCGTCACCGAGGTCTCCGCCGACCGTGTCACCGTCATGCTCGACGAGGGCGGCACGCAGGAGTTCTACCTGCGCAAGTTCGACCGCTCGAACCAGGGCACGTCGTACAACCAGCGCGTCGTGGTCAACGCCGGCGAGCGTGTGGAGGCCGGCGAGGTCATCGCCGACGGCCCCGCGACCCAGGACGGCGAGCTGGCCCTCGGCAAGAACCTCCTCGTGGCGTTCATGACGTGGGAGGGCTACAACTTCGAGGACGCGATCATCCTCAGCCAGAACCTGGTGAAGGACGACACCCTCTCCTCGATCCACATCGAGGAGTACGAGGTCGACGCTCGTGACACGAAGCTCGGCAAGGAGGAGATCACCCGTGACCTCCCCAACGTCAGCCCGGAGCTGCTGAAGGATCTCGACGAGCGCGGCATCATCCGCATCGGCGCCGAGGTCCGCCCCGGCGACATCCTCGTCGGCAAGGTCACGCCGAAGGGTGAGACCGAGCTGTCCGCCGAGGAGCGCCTGCTCCGCGCGATCTTCAACGAGAAGAGCCGCGAGGTCCGTGACACCTCTCTGAAGGTGCCTCACGGTGAGCAGGGCACGATCATCGCGGTCAAGGAGTTCAACGCCGAGGACGGCGACGACGAGCTCGGCTCCGGTGTCAACCGCCGCGTCGTGGTCTACATCGCCCAGAAGCGCAAGATCACCGAGGGCGACAAGCTCGCCGGACGTCACGGAAACAAGGGTGTCATCGCCAAGATCCTCCCGATCGAGGACATGCCCTTCCTCGCGGACGGCACCCCGGTCGACGTGGTCCTGAACCCGCTCGGCATCCCCGGTCGCATGAACTACGGCCAGGTGCTCGAGACCCACCTCGGATGGATCGCCGCACAGGGCTGGAAGATCGAGGGCACCCCGGAGTGGGCGTCCAAGCTCCCCGCGGACGCCTTCGAGGCCGCCCCGTACACCAAGGTCGCGACCCCGGTGTTCGACGGTGCTCACCAGGAGGAGATCGAGGGTCTCCTCGACTCGACCCTCCCGACCCGCGACGGCGTCCGCCTGATCGACTCGAGCGGCAAGACGCAGCTGTTCGACGGTCGCTCGGGTGAGCCGTTCCCGGCGCCGATCTCGGTGGGCTACATGTACATCCTGAAGCTGCACCACCTGGTCGACGACAAGATCCACGCGCGTTCGACGGGTCCGTACTCGATGATCACCCAGCAGCCGCTCGGTGGTAAGGCGCAGTTCGGTGGACAGCGCTTCGGTGAGATGGAGGTGTGGGCCCTCGAGGCCTATGGCGCCGCGTACGCGCTCCAGGAGCTCCTCACGATCAAGTCCGACGACATCCTCGGCCGCGTCAAGGTGTACGAGGCGATCGTCAAGGGCGAGAACATCCAGGAGCCCGGCATCCCCGAGTCCTTCAAGGTGCTCATGAAGGAGATGCAGTCGCTCTGCCTGAACGTCGAGGTCCTCTCGGCAGACGGCACGCTGGTCAACCTCCGCGACACCGACGATGAGGCCTTCCGCGCAGCGGAGGAGCTCGGAATCAACATCTCCAGCCGCTTCGAGGCCGCCTCGATCGACGAGATCTAACCCTTCGACAGGGCCGGGTCCACTCTCAGCCCTGTCGAAGCCAGACTTCTCAACAAGAATTTCCGACACAGGAGAACTAGTGCTCGAGTCCAACACTTTCGATGAGCTTCGCATCGGCCTGGCGACCGCAGACCACATCCGCGCGTGGTCCTACGGCGAGGTCAAGAAGCCCGAAACCATCAACTACCGCACCCTGAAGCCCGAGAAGGACGGTCTCTTCGGAGAACAGATCTTCGGACCGTCCCGCGACTGGGAGTGCGCCTGCGGCAAGTACAAGCGCGTCCGCTTCAAGGGCATCGTCTGCGAGCGCTGCGGCGTGGAGGTCACCAAGAGCTCCGTCCGTCGTGAGCGCATGGGTCACATCGAGCTCGCCGCTCCGGTCACCCACATCTGGTACTTCAAGGGTGTCCCCTCGCGTCTCGGCTACCTGCTCGACATGGCGCCGAAGGACCTCGAGAAGGTCATCTACTTCGCCGCCTACATGGTCATCTCGGTCGACGAGGATGCTCGTCACCGCGACCTCGGCACGCAGGAGAACAACATCCGCCTCGAGCTGAAGACGCTCAGCGATCGTCGTGACTCGAAGATCGCAGAGCGCCTCGCCAAGCTGGAGGAGGAGCTCGCTGCCCTCGAGGCCGAAGGCGCCAAGGCCGACCAGAAGAAGAAGGTCAAGGACGCCGCCGAGAAGGAGATGTCGCTCATCCGCAAGGGTGCCGACGAGGCGATCGCCAAGCTCGAGCGCGTGTGGGAGGACTTCCGCACGCTCGAGGTGGGCGCCCTCCGCCCCGAGGACGACGTCTTCCACGAGCTGCAGGACCGCTTCGGTCAGTACTTCGAGGCCTACATGGGTGCGGAGTCGATCCAGCGTCGCCTCGCGGCCTTCGACCTCGCAGCCGAGGCCGAGAGCCTGCGTCTGCAGATCTCCGAGGGCAAGGGTCAGCGCAAGATCCGCGCGATCAAGCGCCTGAAGGTCGTCAGCTCGTTCCTCGAGACCGGCATGAGCCCGGCCGCGATGGTCCTCGACGTCGTGCCGGTGATCCCGCCGGAGCTGCGTCCGATGGTGCAGCTCGACGGTGGTCGTTTCGCGACCTCCGACCTCAACGACCTCTACCGTCGTGTGATCAACCGCAACAACCGTCTTCGTCGTCTGATCGATCTGGGTGCGCCCGAGATCATCGTCAACAACGAGAAGCGGATGCTGCAGGAGGCCGTCGACGCCCTGTTCGACAACGGTCGTCGCGGTCGTCCCGTCACCGGTACGGGCAACCGCGCCCTGAAGTCCCTCAGCGACATGCTGAAGGGCAAGCAGGGTCGCTTCCGTCAGAACCTGCTCGGCAAGCGCGTCGACTACTCCGGCCGTTCGGTCATCATCGTCGGCCCGCAGCTGAAGCTGCACCAGTGCGGTCTGCCCAAGCAGATGGCTCTGGAGCTCTTCAAGCCGTTCGTCATCAAGCGCCTGATCGACCTGGGCCACTCGCAGAACATCAAGGCCGCCAAGCGCGCCGTCGAGCGCACCCGTCCCGAGGTCTGGGACGTGCTCGAGGAGATCATCCGCGAGCGTCCGGTGCTGCTGAACCGTGCACCCACCCTGCACCGTCTCGGCATCCAGGCGTTCGAGCCGCAGCTCGTCGAGGGCAAGGCCATCCAGCTCCACCCGCTCGTCTGCGCGGCGTTCAATGCCGACTTCGACGGTGACCAGATGGCCGTGCACCTGCCGCTCTCGGTCGAGGCTCAGGCCGAGGCCCGCGTGCTCATGCTCGCCTCGAACAACATCCTGAAGCCGTCGGACGGCCGCCCGGTGACCCTGCCCTCGCAGGACATGATCATCGGTCTGCACCACCTGACCACGGTCAAGGAGGGCGCTGCCGGTGAGGGCCGTGCGTTCGGTTCGGTCGGCGAGGCCATCCTGGCCAAGGACGAGGGCACCCTCGACCTGCAGGCGAAGGTCCGCATCCGCATCCCCGGTCTGACGTTCCTCGAGGGCGAAGCCCCCGAGGGCTACGAGAGCCACGGCCTCGTCGACGCGTCGCTCGGACAGGCGATCTTCAACGACACGCTGCCCAAGGGCTACCCGTTCGTCCGCGAGCAGGCCGACAAGAACAAGCTGTCGCAGATCGTCAACAAGCTGGCCGAGGAATACCCCAAGGTCGAGACCGCTGCGTCGCTGGACCGTATCAAGGACGCCGGCTTCTACTGGGCCACGCGTTCGGGTGTGACCGTCGCGCTCAGCGACGTCATCACGCCTCCGAACAAGGCCGAGATCGTCGCCGAGTACGAGAAGCAGGCCGAGAAGGTCCAGTCCCAGTACGACATGGGTCTCGCCACCGACGCCGAGCGTCGCCGCGAGCTCATCGAGATCTGGAGCAAGGCGACCGACGAGGTCCAGGAGGCCATGAAGGCCAACTTCCCGGACGACAACACCATCAACCGCATGGTGTCGTCGGGTGCCCGTGGTAACTGGCTGCAGATCCGTAACATCGCGGGTATGCGTGGTCTGGTGAACAACACCAAGGGTGAGTTCATCCCGCGTCCGATCATCTCCTCGTACCGCGAGGGCCTGTCGGTGGCCGAGTACTTCATCGCGACGCACGGTACCCGTAAGGGTCTGGCCGACACCGCTCTGCGTACCGCCGACTCGGGTTACCTGACCCGTCGTCTGGTGGACGTCTCGCAGGACGTCATCATCCGCGAAGACGACTGCGGCACGTCGAAGGGCCTCGAGCTCCCGATCGCCGCTGTCGACTCGCAGGGTGTGCTGGTCCGTGACGCGAACGTCGAGAACTCGGTGTTCGCCCGCACGCTGGCCTCCGACGTGGTCGACAGCAAGGGCGAGGTCGTCGCCTCCGCCGGTGACGACGTGGGCGACGTGCTCATCGACAAGCTGGTCGAGCTCGGCGTCGAGAGCATCAAGGTGCGCTCGGTCCTGACCTGCGACTCCGCCGTCGGTGTCTGCGCGCAGTGCTACGGCCGTTCGCTGGCCACCGGCAAGACGGTGGACATCGGTGAGGCCGTCGGCATCATCGCGGCCCAGTCGATCGGTGAGCCCGGTACCCAGCTGACGATGCGTACCTTCCACCTCGCATCCGCCGGTGACATCACGCAGGGTCTTCCCCGTGTGCAGGAGCTCTTCGAGGCGCGTACCCCCAAGGGTGCATCGCCGATCGCCGAGGCCGACGGCCGCATCACGATCGACGAGACCGACAAGGCCAAGAAGGTCATCCTCACGCCCGACAACGGCGACGAGCCGGTCATCTACCCGGTGCTGAAGCGTGCGACGCTTCTCGTCGAGGACGGCCAGCACGTCTCCGTCGGCCAGCCTCTGCAGGTCGGCACGCTCGACCCCAAGGAGGTCATGCGTGTCATGGGTGCCCGCGAGGTGCAGAGGTACCTCGTCGGCGGCGTGCAGGGCGTCTACCGCTCGCAGGGTGTGCCGATCCACGACAAGCACATCGAGGTCATCGTCCGTCAGATGCTGCGCAAGGTGACGGTCGTCGACCACGCCGACACGACGCTGCTGCCGGGTGAGATGGTCGACCTGAAGCGCTACCAGCAGATCAACCGCGAGGCCGTGGCAGAGGGCAAGCGCCCCGCGTCGGGTCGTCCGGAGCTGATGGGTATCACGAAGGCGTCGCTCGCGACCGAGTCGTGGCTGTCGGCCGCGTCCTTCCAGGAGACGACCCGCGTGCTCACGCAGGCCGCCATGGAGGGCAAGCGCGACCCGCTGGTCGGTCTCAAGGAGAACGTCATCATCGGAAAGCTCATCCCCGCCGGAACCGGACTCTCGAAGTACCGCGACGTCACGGTCGAGGCGACGGAGGAGGCCAAGAGCGAGCGCTACCCGAACCGGATCTTCGCATCCGACGGTGCGTACGCCGACGGCGACTTCGGTTACGTCGACTTCGACGCGTTCTCGACGGACGACATCACGCCGGGCACCTACAATTGACCCGCTCGCGGGTCAAGATTGAGCGAGCACGCGCGTAGCGCGAGCGAGTCGATACATTGAGTTCCTGAGTGAGAAGGCCCCGGGCATCTGCCCGGGGCCTTCTTCGCGCGCGCGGGGCCCGCGTTGCGCGCCGCGTCGACTTCACGTGCACTCGCCGAGTGCACCGGATGCTGAGGTGAAAAGGCCGTGCGTTCGTCGAGAGCACGTGAACTCGACGTCGCGCGGCGTCTAGTCGAAGAGGCTCGCGATGATGCTCGAGGTGTAACCGCTCGGGGCGAGGTTCGAGTAGCGCGTATCGATGAGCACATCGTCGCGCCAGAACAGGGTGCGCCCGTCGGTGACCGGATACTGCGCGTTCTGCCAGGTCTTCTCGCAGCGGGTGCCACCGGCAGGTGTGAAGCAGGTGTAACCCTCGTTCGCCACGAGGCCGTTGAGCAGGTCGAGCGCCGGCCCCCGATTCATGCGCGAGATCGTCGTCGTGAGGCTCGTGGTGTCGGCTCCGGGGTCGGCCCAGATGCAGGTGAGCGTGCCTTCGGGGCCGACGCCGGACGGCCCGAAGGCGGCATCGTTGAGGGGGATGCCCTCGAGCTGCGTCAGCACGTCGGCGGACAGGATCGCCCGACAGTCCGTGGGGAGCGCTGCGGCAGTCGACGTGGGAGTCTGCGTGGGGGATGCCGTGGGCGTGCTCGACTCCGAGGGCGTCGAACTCGCCGCAGGGCTGCTCTCGCTCGTTCCGCCGCCGTTCTCCCCGCCGCCGTCCACCGGGGTGCAGCCGGTGAGGACGGCGAGGAGGAGCAGCGCTGTCGCGGTGGTGACGAGTCGAGGCTTCATGGCCACACCGTATCGCCAGAGGGCTCTCGGATGACAGCGCATGTCGGGTGTTCCTCGCATTCCGAGACGGGTATCGTCGGCGGGATGAGTGAAGATTCTTCCGCATCCAGGAACGCCGTCGTGATCGGGGATGCGTTGATCGACGAGATCAGAGAGGGCGGAGGGGTGCGCGAGCTGGTCGGGGGAGCGGCGTTGAACGTGGCAGTCGGGCTGCGGCGGCTGGGCGTCGCGACCACACTGATCGCGATGGTCGGAGACGATGTGCCCGGGGCGCACATCCGCGAGTACCTCGCTGATCACGACGTCCGGCTCGTCGAGAGCGAGGCGCCGCACGGGTCGTCGCGCGCGATCGTGACGCGCTCGGCCGCCGGTGAGCCCGAGTACGTGTTCAACGAGGCTGCTCAGCGGCGCAGCATCCGCTATTCCGACGAGGCGCGTACGGCGATCGCGGACGCCGATCTCGTGGTCGTCAGCTGCTTCCCGTTCGACGTGCCGGCCGAGGTCGATGCGTTCGTCGCCGCGCTCGGCGACGCCCGTCTGGCGATCGATCCGAATCCGCGCTCCGGGATGCTGAGTGATCGCGAGCTCTTCGTTCAGGGCTTCGAGCGGGTCGTGCCAGGGGCGGCGATCGTCAAGGTCGGCGCCGATGACGCGGCGCTGCTGTACGACGGCGATCTGGGGGCGCTGCGCGCGCGGCTGCGTGATCTCGGTGCCGAGGCGGTTCTCGCGACGGCGGGGTCCGACGGGGCGGTGCTGGAGTCGGATGCCGGGCTCGTCAGTGCTCCGATCGCCGAGCTGCCGGGGCGGATCGTCGACACTGTCGGGGCGGGCGATGCGACGCTCGCGGCGGTCGCAGCGGGGCTGGTGACGGGCGAGCAGGACTGGTCGGAGTTGCTGACACGGGCGATGGCCGTCGCCGCCGCGACGTGCCGGGCAGAGGGCGGACTGCTACGCACGCCGGAGTCGCTCGCGGAGTCCGAACGGGGTGTGCACGGCAGCTGACGCCTCGATTTCTCGTGCCCGCCGGAAACGAGTATGCTTGACACTCGTGCCCCCGGTTGGCTGTCGAAGTCGGGCGGGTGTGCAATGGCGAGTTACCCAAGCGGCCAAAGGGATCTGACTGTAAATCAGCCGTCTTCGACTTCGGGGGTTCGAATCCCTCACTCGCCACCATTTTTGTCTCAGGACACTCACGAGTAAGAGCCCGGCCATCGGCCGGGCTCTTACTCTTTCCACCGGGGGATTCACACCCCGAGCAACCATTCCGCACGACTCTCGTCCACACCGCCGCGCCAGCCGGACAGGGGCGGAGTGACGTCCGACCTCGGCCCGCCCGACCACGCCTCGGCGAACTCGTCGAGCGTCGACACGGCGGCGATCGACCGCTCGAAGATCTCGACGGACGTGAGATGCTCCGGCGTGCGAATCGGCCACCCCGCCGACTCGACCAGACGCACATCCTCTGCGGCGCTCGTCGCCGCCGCGCCGGCGACGCCACCGGTGCGGGTGAAGCGATACCCGTACAGCCGCATCAGGGCATCGAGTTCGTCACCGACAGGGATACGACGTGGTGCAGCAGTCACGGCTGCAGACGAGAGCCGCACTGATTGGCGTGAGGAAAGGACGCGCACGTGCTGAAATCGCGTAATGAATCGCTCTCTCCTGCGTCTCAAGGAGTATGACCACCTTCGATCCGTCCGTGCGCGCTTCGCACGTGTCGGTCGTGCCGAACCGAGGACGCCTCGATCGACGGGCCGCGCTCGACGTCAGCATCGATGATGAGCTGCTGCGTGGGGAACACCGAGGAGCGCATCTGTCGGCGAGCGTCCGCGCAGTGTTGCGCCAGATCGTCGCGCACGAGCTCGACCGCCTCGAACCCCTCAGCGAACGCGCTCTTCTGACCGCGGGAATCGGCGGCATCCTCGGCGCACCCCGCCGCGCCCGCCGGGTGGAGGCCCTGGTCGAGATGAGCCTGGCACGCCGCGTCGACGGAAACGTGCGTCCGACCGTCGCAGGCATCGCCGCCATCCACTCGGCCTCGGTCCGAGACGACGGGCTCGTCTCCACGCACCTGCTGCGCGCGCTCAGGCATG
Organism: Microbacterium sp. ZW T5_45; assembly: GCF_044987415.1. Classification (NCBI taxonomy): domain Bacteria; kingdom Bacillati; phylum Actinomycetota; class Actinomycetes; order Micrococcales; family Microbacteriaceae; genus Microbacterium; species Microbacterium sp. ZW T5_45. Next base: position 30,656 of record NZ_JBJDRJ010000038.1, read on the forward strand.
CCGAGATCGACGGCATCCGCCGGTGACGTACGAGCCGCCCGCACGAGTCGACGACCGAGGCGGCAGCGGGATCCGCGGCATCCGATCTGCCTAGACTGGAACGATGCGAGCACTGACCGAAGCCGATGTCCGTGCCTCGTTCGTCAATGCGGATGCCGACGAACTGCGGGTGATGGAGATGCCGCACGATTTCGTCCTCGTCGACTGGGACTACCTCGATTTCTTCGCGTGGCGGGATCCGAGCGCGGGTAAGCGCGGCTACGTGCTGATCCAGCACGACGGCGAGGTCAGGGGAGTCGTGCTCAGGGTGTCGGAACCGGGGCGCACACGCTCGGGCATGTGCAACATCTGTCGCACCATGCAACCCGGCAATCAGGTCGCCATGTTCTCGGCGCGCCGATCGGGCGACGCCGGGCAGCGCGGCGATTCTGTCGGAACCTACATCTGCGCGGACCTCTCGTGCCATGAGAGCGTGCGCCTCGCGCATCCGCTCGCTCCGAACGAGGTGCTCGCGGCGGGGCAGGTCGACTTCCGTCTCGACGGCACCCGTCGGCGCATGGAGGCCTTCGTCAGCCGCGTCTGGGAGCACGGCTGACCCGATTACGCTGGAGGCATCCGTCTGTGCTCGAAGGAGAAGCCATGAACGATGCCATCCTGCTCTCGGTCGACGAAGGGATGGCTCGGCTCACGCTGAATCGTCCCGCCCGGCTCAACGCTTTCAACGCCGACCTGGCGCACGCCTGGCGCGACGCGACGGCGGAGGCGGTGTCGCGAACCGACGTCGATGTGATCCTGTTGGATGCCGCAGGTCCTGCCTTCTGCGCCGGAGGCGACGTGATCGAGATGGCGCAGACGGGAGGCGGAGGTGAAGCGATCACCGCGCTCGCCGAGGTCATCAACTCCGGCATCCGCTCGCTGACCGAGTCGTCGGTGCCCGTCGTGGCGGCGGCGCACGGCACGACGGCAGGAGGAGGGCTCGGCATTCTGCTCTCGAGCGACTATGCGGTGATCGGCTCGCGGTCGAAGATCGGCAGCCTGTACGCGAACATCGGCCTCACGCCCGATCTCTCCGTGTCGGCGCAGCTCGCCCGCGCCGTCGGACAGCGTCGCGCTCTGCAGCTGGTGCTGCAGGACCGTCTGCTCGACGCGGCGGAGGCGATCGACTGGGGACTCGCGGCGGAGTCCGTGGACGGCGCCGATGCGGATGCCGAAGCCGAGGCCGTCCGCGCCCGCGCGGAGGAGATCGCCCGCTTCTGGCTGGCGGGAGCCGCTGCCGCGTACGGGCAGGCCAAGCGTCTGGTGCGCGCGCAGCCGGAGCGCCCGTTCGCCGAGCAGCTCGCCGACGAGGCCAGGACGATCGGTGCGGCGAGGGAGACCGCGGATGCTCAGGCGCGGATCGCCGCGTTCGCCGCAGCATCCGCTCGTCGCCCGAGATGACGCTGCCGCACTGATCCGCCGGCTGGACCGGCGGTGTCGGCGCCCTCGTGCAAGGATGTCAGCACAGCCGCTCATCGAGAGGATCGTCATGTCGCAACCGGAGTCGGTGCAGCCCGCGTCGAAGAAGAACCTGTCCCTACTGATCCGCGGATCGATCTGGATCGCGATCGGCGCGCTCATCGCCGCCGCCCTCGTGTGCGTCGTCTGGGTGCTGATCGGCGACCAGAACGGCCTGATCGGCCGTGCGTTCCTGACGATCGTCCTGCTCGCTGCTTTCGCCGGCATCGTGATCCTCGACGCAGGACTCGCGCCGAACCGTCCGGACTGGCTCGCGCTCGCGAGCATGGTGTCGTGGATCGTCGGACTCATCGTCGGCCTGTTCAAGATCTGGCTGCCCGAGGACGGCATGTTCTTCAGTGCGGGGGAGCGGTTCTTCCAGCTGCTGCTGGTGATCGGCATTCTGCAGCTCGCACTGCTGCACGTGCGGCTGTTCACACCGGCGGCGGCCCGTTACGTCACGCCGCTCACGCGGACGATCTACATCGCGACGATCGTGTTCCTCATCGGTCTCGTCGGCATGCTCGTGTTCTTCCTCACCTTCCCGCAGAGCTTCGACTATCCCGAGATCTACTGGCGGGTCGTCGTCGCCCTGACGATCCTCGCGGCGGTCGGCACCACGCTGATCCCGTTGCTGAATGCGCTGTTCGCTCCCAAGAAGGACCGCATGGCCTCGGCACCCGGATATGCGACTGCTGCCGTGGCACCCGTGCCCACCTCGTGGCCCGCCTACGCCGACGGCATCACGCCCTTGCCCGCGCTCCCGGACGGATCGCCGGACTGGAACGCGTTCTACACCGGCTATCCGAGCGTGCCGCAGGGATATGCGGCGCCGCAGTATGCGGGGCAGCAGTATGCAGGGCAGCAGGCCCCGGCTCTTCCGGGGCAGATGAACGCACCGCAGCCTCCGGCGCCGCAGGCATCCGCTCCTGGGGCCCCTGCGCCCGCTCCCGCGGCGCCGGTCGCCGCCGCGCCCCCTGCTCCCGCCGCGCCGCCCGCGCCTCCGGTCGCGCCTCCGGTCGGAGAGCCGGCATCCCCTGCTCCCGCGCCGCCCGTGCCCGGCTCGTTCCCTCCCGCACCCCCGGTGCCTCCGCAGTGACTGCAGACGTCGCAGCGCTCGCCGAGCTCGCGGCAGAACTCGCCGAAGAGGCGGGAGAGCTCGCCCGCAGGCGTCGGGATGAAGGGGTACGCCTGGCCGCGACGAAGTCGAGCCTGGCGGACATCGTCACCGAGGCCGACCGCGAGGTCGAACAACTCATCCGCGACCGCCTCGCCGCCGAGCGACCCGCCGACGGATTCATCGGCGAGGAATCGGATGCCGGGGCCGGCACATCCGGGGTCACGTGGGTGGTCGATCCCATCGACGGCACCGTCAACTATGCCTACGGCATCCCCGCGTACAGCGTGAGCATCGCGGCGGTCACCGGAGAACCGCATCCCGATCGCTGGGAAGGGCTCGCCGCCGCTGTCCACTCCCCGGCGATCGGCGAACTGTTCACGGCGAGTCGCGGTGGCGGAGCCTGGCACGGCCCGAACCGGTTGCGCGCGACGACCGAGACACCGGCGGGCGCGCTGCTGGCCACAGGGTTCGGCTACGACCCGGCGACGCACGACGGCGACCTCGCCACGGTGCGCCGCGTGATGCCCATGGCCAGAGATCTGCGCCGAGCGGGGTCGGCAGCGCTCGACCTCGCCTACGTCGCCGCGGGGCGCCTCGACGGGTACTTCGAGCGTGGCCTCAAGCCCTGGGACTTCGCCGCCGGAGCTCTGCTCGTGAGCGAAGCCGGCGGCCGGGTGAGCCGGCTGGACACCTCATCGGCGCGGCCGATGCTGATCGCTGCCGGCGGCGACGTCCATGACCGTCTGCGCCGACTGCTCGAGAATGAAACGTGACGAATTGATGGCTTTCCCAGGCGGGACACGGTAGCGTCTACCCGATCGTTGCTTTCATCGGCCCGAACCGATGAGGGTGTCAAGCGCCCCCGAGCTTGATGACTGACCCGAAAGAAACGTCTTGCCCTTCGAGAATCCCCAGGCTGTGCCTGCGCCCACGCGCCGATCCAGCCGACCCCGTTCCGAGGCTGCGCCCACCGCAGCATCCGCGGCTCCTGAGGCGAACACACCCATCGCCGACGCGCCGCAGTCCCGCCGCGCGGTCCGTCAGCGGATCACCGTCGCCGAGGCCGTCGCGCTCGCCGCGGCGCTGACCGCGGATACCGCCACTGCCGCCTCCGCGACCACTCCGCAGCCTCGCCCTGGGGACCCTTTCCTCCGTGCGTCGCTCACTTTCGGTACGACGCCCATCGCCGATGACTCGGCTCCCGCCGCCGAGCCCGCGTCTTCTGCGCAGGGCGCATCGTTCGAGCGGCAGCCGTCGTCCGAGACGGCCGATGACGCGCCGGTCTCGTCCCACGTGGCGCCGCGTCGAGGCCGCAAGATCCTCGCGCTCGGAGCATCCGTCGGCGTCATGGGTGTCGCCGGTCTTCTCGCTGTCTCGATGACGCTCCCCGCGGAGGCACTCGTCGGCGCGTCCGGGCAGAGCGTGGCATCGACCTCCCTGATCGCCCCGTCGTCGACAGCGGAGGCAGCGGATGACGAGATCCAGGCGTTCGTGACCTCGTCCGATGTGCAGAACGAGTCGGTGGCACGGTCGGAGGGCTTCTCCACCGTGTCTCTCGTCGAGGTCGCCTCCGAGCAGGGGATCAAGTTCTCCGACTCGGTCTTCAGCAATGATCCGGATGCGGCGATCCAGTGGCCGTTCATGGTCGGCGTCGGCATGAGCTCGGGCTACGGGCCGCGCTGGGGCACCATGCACCAGGGCATCGACTTCGTGCCGGGTGAGGGAGCGCCGATCCAGGCGATCGCCGACGGCACGGTGCGCATCGCGACCGAACAGGGCGGCGGTTACGGCGTCACGGTGTACATCGATCACGTGATCGACGGGCAGGTCGTCACAAGCCACTACGCGCACATGCAGTACGGCTCGCTGAAGGTCGCCGCGGGTGACACCGTGAAGGTCGGCGACATCGTCGGCAACACCGGCAACACCGGGCACTCTTTCGGTGCTCACCTGCACTTCGAGATCATCATCAACGGATCCACGATCGACCCGCTCCCGTGGCTGCGTGCCAACGCCGGTCGCGACTCGCTCGGCTGACCACGATTTCATGAGACGCCCGTCGAGGTGATAGTCTCATCTGGTTGCCCCGCGAGGGGTAGCACGCCCCGATAGCTCAGTGGCAGAGCACTTCCATGGTAAGGAAGGGGTCGTCAGTTCAATCCTGACTCGGGGCTCACAGTGTTCGTATCTGCGGATGCGGATGCGATGCGGCAGGGTAGCTCAGCTGGTCAGAGCGCACGACTCATAATCGTGAGGTCGCGGGTTCAAGCCCCGCTCCTGCTACAGATCGAAACCCCCGGGAAATCGGGGGTTTTGTCGTATCTCGGACAGTCCTCGAACGACGATGACATGAGGTGCGTCGGGGGAGACTTCACCAACATCCGCCCGGACCCGACAGGTAGGATCGCGTCGTGCGCCTCTACGCCTCGCTCCGGTCGGCGATCGCCATCGCGATCGGGGCCTCTGTCGCCGTCACGGTGTCCGCGTGCGCGACCGGCGCCGGGGGAAGCGCCCCTGCGGGTTCCGAGCAGATCGCCGAGAGCGCGCGCTCCCTCGGCATCGCGCCTGAACTCGTCTACACGACCGATGTCGATGGGTACGAGCTTGCGGCGCAGTCGGTCAACCCGAGCGGCGCTGCCGGTTTGTCGGCGACGTGGTTCAACGAGGCGACGGGCGGGATGCTGACGATCCGCACCGAGCTCGGAGAGATCACCGCCGAGACCTGCACGGCGACTCCGCTGGACGGGACATATGACGCAGCCGTGACCTGCGAAGAGGGCGAGGACGGGCTGTGGCACCGTTCGGCGGGCGACGCGCACGAGTACGTTGTGGCCCGTGACGCCGTGCTCATCCGGGTGAGCGGCCAAGGCGCCCCGGCTGAGGACCTGCGCACCGCGGCGCAGGCGGTGCACGTGCCATCGGCCGCTGAACTCGAACTGCTCTTCTCCGACGTACCCGAGCTGCCGTCGGGGCCGCCGGTCGAGCGCGGCGACATCCCTGACAACGGCGACGGCGCTCCGGTCGACCCGTCGGCGCCTGGCGGCTGATTCACCGGAGCTCCCCCACGAGGAACCTTCCTGTCAACGGGCTCGCCCCTGCGTCGAGAGGCGAGCAGCATGAGGGTCCATCGTTGAGAGGAATCGACCATGTCAGACCCAGGAGAGTCCCAGAACTCGGAGAAGATCGAAGCCGTCGGGGCGGATCCCGACTTCGTCACCACCGATCCGGAACCTGATCCCGACGAGGCGACTCCGGGCGAGGGGCAGAAGCCCGACGTGGAGTCGAGCGGAGAAGCATCGCAGTCCTGAATCGCGAATGAGCACTCCCGCGGCCGTGTCAGGAGCTTTCGAATGAGAGCACTCCGGTGAAGACGAGAATCGGCATCATCACGCCGAGGACCATGAACAGCACTCCGCCGATCCGATACCAGACGAGGATCCGGCCTCTCGGAGCGAGGCGCTCACGCAGCCGCTTCGTGAATCGGGTATGAGAGGCCTGCGCGATGTACACGTCCGCAGGGATCTCAGGACGAAAGGTGAAGAGCACGCCCATCCCGAGCGCCGCAATGCCCCAGATGAGGATGAAGACGTGGCCCACAGGGCGAGCGTAGCGGCAAGGGTGCATCGCATCGCCGCGCCTCCAGATGAAAACAGGTCAACCGCGCGAGATCATGACGTTTCGGCATGGGGTGCCCCTGTGATGGTGGAGTCTGGTCCTGATGGATGAGATGAGTGATGAGCGTGGGAAGAGGCCGCCGATCAGGAGGGTGCAATACACGCCTGCGGAGCGGGCGGAGGCGGTGCGGATCGTG
>NZ_JBJDRJ010000039.1:0-35844 GCF_044987415.1 Microbacterium sp. ZW T5_45
CCATCAAGCCCTGGGCTACGCCACTCCAGCCGAAGCGATGGCCCATCTGACACGGACCACCGCCGCCAAAGCGGCCTAACCAGAACGGAAATGAGAACAACACTCCACGACACGCGGGCCGCCCTAGTGCGCGTCGGTATCGTGCAGGAACGTCGGTCTCACCCGAAACCGTCGGTCTCGCACTGGCAAGGCGGTCTCGCGCGAACCGGTCGGTCCCGCCGACTGCGACATTCAGGCGCGCGAGATCCGGATCGCCATGAACTGGCGGCCAGGCAGCTCCACCCGCACCGAACCCGCGCCATGAGTTCCGGGAAGCGTCTCGACGGTCATGTTCCAGGTGTCGATGACGTCGATCGTCCACTCACCGTCGGTGAGCAGCACGTTGCGGAAGCGCGGCCGGTTGAAACCGAAGTAGCCCACGCGCACCTCACCCTCGACGCCACCCCATGGCACATCCCAGTCGCCGGGCAGCGGATCCCAGACCCCGCCAGGGGCCTCGGCGAGCCGCTCCTCGAGGAACCGGATGCGGTCGGGCGAGCTGCCGTGCAGCACACCGCCCTTCGACCACCACAGCACCTCGTCCTCGAGCCCGAGTGCCGACGGCAGGTACGTCTCGCCATGACCGACATAGCCGCCGCGGACCGCGCCCTCCCAGAACCGGCGGACCATCTCCTCCCCGGTGATGTTCCCCCAGCCCTGGTCGATGTCGCCCTCGTACGCGCACTCGTCGATCACGACGGGCTTGCCCCACCGCTCGCGCCACTCGTCGGTGTTCTCCGCGGTGCGGTACACGTCGACGCGCTGCACGCTCACGTGCGTGATCCACGGCTGCGAGTAGTCGTAGAACGGGCGGCAGTTGTGGATCGAGTTGAGGTGCCCGAACGCGTCCTCCTCGCCCACGATCGCCGCGAGGCGCTCCCAGTCGGGCGTGTCCTTCGCCCAGAGAAGGTCGTACTCGTTCGCCATCGACCACCAGACGTTCGCGAAGCCCGACAACCGCCGCACGACGTAGCGCAGGTAGCGGTCGTCGACGTCGGGGCCGAGATCCGCGAAGCCCCAGCGGTCGTAGGCGTGGAACAGGATGAGATCCGCCTCGATGCCCAGCTCGCCCAACTGCACGATGCGCTGCTCCAGTCGGCGGAAGTGCGCCGGGTCGAAGCGCTCCAGGTCGAAGCCGTCGGCAAGCGACCCCGGGAAGGGGAAGTCCTCGGGTTCGTTCGCGTTGTAGAGGTACGACTTCGGGAACACGCACATGCGCATCTTCGTGAACGGCGCCTCGGCGAGCGTCGCGAGCGTCTGCTCCTGCAACTCCTCCGGCTGGTGCGTCCACGCGTACGCCGTCGTGCCCAGCGGGCGATGCCGGGTGCCGTCGGCGTGCGCGAAGTGGAAGCCGTCGACCCGCACCGGGCCATGCGCGCCCTCGGCCGCCGCGCCGACGGTGACCGAGCCGGTCAGACCGTCGAGCGACCGCGCGGTGGAGCGCGTGACGAACGACCAGTCGCCCTCCGCATCCGCCAGTGCGCGGATCACGTACTCGCCGTCGCCGTCGTAGAACCCGCCGACACGGACTTCGGAACCCCCGCGGGTGAATACCGCGTCGAGCTCGACGTCGACGAACGGGTTGCCGTGCGACGGCCCCTCGATGCGGATCTCGAGGGGAGCCCACAGCGTCGTCGACGACGGCACCGAGACCGTGGCGGAGCCGCGCTCGACGGCAACGGATTCGTACGACGGGTCCGGCGCGATCGCCGGTGCGTACGGTGAGCGCACCACGTCGTCGTCGATCTCGGCGAGCTCGGCCCAGAACGCCTCACGGGCCTCGACGCTCTCGAGCGCGGGAACGATCGCGATGAGCGTGCCGAGCCGGCCGTCGCGGTACTGCACCGCCATCGGAGACGCGGCGACTCCGGGCATCAGCCGCTCGAGCACGGCGCGGGCTGCGGGGTTGTCGAGGGCTTCTCCGAACGTGGAGCGACGGTCGAACATGGCGTCCTTCTGGTCAGGGAGCGGTCAGGCTCTGGTCAGGCGGTGGCGGTGCGGATGGCCTCGTCCACGCGGGCGAGCACCTCGGGCGGGGTGAACATGAGGGCGGTCGACAGGGGCCGTCCGGTGCCCCACAGTGTGCCGGCGCGCACCGCCTCGACGCGATCCGGTGCGACCTCGGCGAGCGTCTCGAACAGCGCGCGGTACGCACGCGGGTCGTCGATCACGTCGGCGAGCGCGGCTTCGAGACCCGGCAGCGCGGGGCGCACGGCAAGGGGTTCGGGCGTGTACCGCCACTCGTGCCGGCCCGCGCCGACGAGGTCGGGAGCGCCGGGTACCGACACCTCGGCCGTCGTGTTGGCCGGCACGACGGCGGTGACGACGATCTCGGCCCCTTCGCGTACCCACGTGACGGATGCCGTGCCGTACGGCGTCTCGTGCCGCGCGGATGCGCGGCCCAGCGCCTGCAGAGGACGCGGGGCGATCCGCAGCCGACGGTACCCCGGCGCTGCGGGAGCGAGACCCGCGACCGTGCGGTGCAGCCAGTCGGCAACGGCGCCGAGTGCGTAGTGGTTGAACGAGGTCATCTCGCCCGGGTTCACCGTGCCGTCGGGCAGCAGCGAATCCCATCGTTCCCACACCGTCGTCGCGCCCTGCGTCACGGGGTAGAGCCACGACGGGCACTCGGTCTGCAGCAGCAGGCGCTCCGCCGCGTCGAGGTGCCCGGCGTTCGTCAGCGCATCGGTGACGAGCGGGGTGCCGACGAATCCCGTCGCGATCCGGTAGCCGCTCTCGCGCACCACCGCGGCGAGCCGGTCGCCGAGGGCGCGGCGTTGCGCGGCATCCGTCACGAGGTCGAACTCGAGGGCGAGCGCGTAGGCGGTGACGGCGTCGCTCATCATGCGTCCCGCCGGCGTCACGTACTCGGCCACGAAGGCGAGTCGGCTGTGCTCGGCGAGGTCGCCGTAGGTCGCGGCATCCTCGTCGAATCCCAGCACGCGCGCCGCCTCCGCCACCTGGCGCAGAGACCGGGCGAAGTACGCGGACGCGACGATGTCGGAGTCGACCTTCGCCTCGCCGGGCTTCTCCGGGGGAGCCGCGGGGTCGAGCCAGTCGCCGAGCTGCATGCGGCCGGCCCACAGGCCGCTGTCGCCGGCGTCACGGCGGACGGCGTCCACCCAGTCGCGCATGCTCGCATACTGGGCGGCGAGTACCGCGCGGTCACCGTAGCGCTCGAAGAGCACGGTCGGCACGACCGTCGCCGCGTCGCCCCATGCCGCGGGTGAGGCTCCGCCTGCTGCGCCGAAGGAAGGGAGTGCCGCGGGGATCACGACGGGGACGGAGCCGTCGTGTCGTCCCTGTTCGAGCGCGAGGTCCCGCAACCACGATGTGAGGAAGCCGTCGCTGTCGTACAGGAAGCTGGCGGTCGGTGCGAACACCTGCAGGTCGCCCGTCCAGCCGAGGCGCTCGTCGCGCTGCGGGCAGTCGGTGGGGATCGAGAGGAAGTTGCCGCGCATGCCCCAGACGACGTTCTCGTGCAGACGGTCGATCAGCGGGTCGGACGTCTCGAACCATCCGGTGCGTGTCATGTCGGTGTGCAGCACGACGGCCTCGACTTCGGCCGGATCGATGTCGACCCCGGTGATCTGGGCGTAGCGGAAGCCGTAGAACGAGAAGCGCGACTCCAGCACGTCGTCGTTGCCGGAGAGGTCGAAGGTCGCGGTCGCCGCGGCGTTGCGCAGCGGACGCAGTGCGAGTTCGCCGTCCTCGAGCACCTCGGCGTGGCGCGCCACGACCCGGGTGCCGGCCTCGCCACGGAGGCGGATCTGCAGGCGTCCGACCAGGTTCTGGCCGAAGTCGAGGATCGTCCCGCCCGAGGGCGTGGTGATCGTGTCGACGACGGGGAGCGTCTCGACGCGCCGAACGGGAGGTGCGACCCTGGCCTCGGGCAGTGGCACGTTCTCGTAGCCGGGCAGGGCTGCGGCTCCGACGCGTGCCGGAGTCCAGGCGGATGCCGTCCGGCGCAGATCCTGGTGCTCGCCCGGGTAGATGCCGCTGTCGACGACGGGGCCGTCGCCCGCAGCCTCCCAGCCCTCACCGGTCGCGGCCAGGGTCTCGGAGGAGCCGTCGGCGTAGGTCACGCGCAACTGCGCGAGGAACGAGGGCTGGGTGCCGTACAGACGATTGGTGAACACGAAGAAGCCGTACTTCTCGGTATACCAGGCGCCGGCGATCGTGGCGCTCAGTTCGTTGCGTCCGGCGTGCACCAGGGCGGTGACGTCGACGGTCTCGTGCACCAGACGGTCGCGGTACGCGGTCCAGCCGGGGGAGAGCACGTCGGCGGAGGCGGGCGCGCCGTTGACCTCGGGCTCGGCGACGCCGAGGGCGGTCCAGAACAGCAGAGCGCGCACGACCGGACGATCCAGCTCGAAGAAGGTGCGCACGACCGCGGGCTGCGCGTCGCGCTCCGGGTCGGCGAGACCGATGGGCTGCGCCACCCACTCGCCCTCGGCGAGGTAGCCGGCCTCGACGCGCAGGGGCTCGCTCCACTCGGTCTCGCCGCCGTCGGTCGACCGGGCGCGCACCCGAACCTCACGCGTCTCACCGGCATGGAGCGGCTCGAACGGCCAGGCGACCAGCGCGCTCTCGCCGTCGTCGATCGTGACGGTCCGGGTGCCGTCGGTGAGCTCGGCGGACTCCTGCAGCCACCCGGTGATCGGGGACTCCACCTTCCAACTCAGCCGAGGCGTGGGCGTCGCGACGAAGGCTGTGTCGTCGCGCAGCTCGGCGCGCAGGGTCGAGATACGTGCGGCATCCGTCATTCGTCGTCTCCTTCTGCGGTCCAGCTCGTCACCGCGATGTCGCCGCGGAGCGCGTAGGCGCCGATCACCCGTCCGGTGAACGACTCGGTGGTCTCGGATGAGAGGAAGCGTCCGTCGACCTCCGCGAGCTCGATGCGCTCGCCGGCGACGCTCGCGGCGAGGTGGAACACGTCGCTCGTGCGCGGGAACCCTCCCGACGGCGCGGGCGGCCGCGAGTCGATGTGCAGTTCGAGCACATCCGCCGTGAGCGGAACCGTCCACTCCTGCACGAGGTCGGCGATGACCGCGCGGGCGGTGATCACACCGTCGCCCGCTTCGACCTCGACGTGGAAGCGCTCGTCGTAGCGCACCGCGAGCCCGCCGACGCCGGCGGCCACGTCGATGCCGATCGTGACGGCGTTCGTCAGGTGCTCCTGGCGGCGGCCGAGGAAGACGGGGCGCGGGTCATCGAGCGTGCGTCCGGTGCCGTGCAGCACGATCGCGTCGGCGCGGGACGAGAGATCGGCGACGGATGCCGGAGTCGTGCGCACCGCGATCCACTCGCCGTCGAGCTCGCGGACCGCGGAGAAGTCGATGTCGACTCTGGTGCCGGGGCGCGGGTTCAGCAGCACGGGGTCGATGGCCGGCCAGCCGTTCGCCTCCCAGCGGACGGGGGTCACGAAGGTCTCGCGGCCCAGAGCCGAGAAGGCACGGGTCATGCTGCGGGGGCGCACGCCCAGCAGCACGCACAGCCAGTCGCCGTCGGGCCCGACGACGAGATCGCCGTGACCGGTGTTCTGGATCGGGCGGATCGTCGAGCGCGCCGAGACGAGCGGGTTCTGCGGAGCGGTCTCGAACGGTCCTTCGGGGGAGTCGCCGCGGGCGATCGAGATGCCGTGGCCGCGTTCGGTGCCGCCCTCGGCGATCATCAGGTACCAGCGGCCGTCGACCTCGTACAGGTGCGGTGCCTCGGGGAACTGCCCGCCGGTTCCCGACCACAGCGAGCGGGGCTCCTCGAGTGCACGGTGCTCGTCGAGATCGACGCGGACCTGCTGGATGCCGAGGTGCTGACCCAGGTTCTCGCCCTCGAGGATGAGCCCGGAGTAGGTGATGTACGCGGTGCCGTCCGCACCCCAGGCGAGGTCGGGATCGATGCCGTTGACGGAGGCCGAGCCGTCAAGTGCGCGGACCAGGTCGCCGTCGCTCCAGGGGCCGGCGGCATCCGTCGCGGTGAAGTGCAGCATGCCGCGGCCCATCGCATCGGTGATGACGAGGTGGAACACCCCATCGCGGTGCCGGATGGTCGGTGCCCACGCGCCACCGGCGGTCGGCACGTCCTCGACGGCGAGCTGGCCGGGGCGCGTGGCCACGTGACCGATGAGCTCCCAATTCTCGAAGTCGCGCGATCGGTGGATCGGGATTCCTGAGAGGTACTCGAAAGTCGAGGTGGCGAGGAACCACTCCTCCCCGACCCTGACCACCGAGGGGTCCGGGTGGAAGCCGTTGATCAGCGGGTTGTACAGCGTCGTCATCGAACTGCTCTCGGTGTCGGGTCGGGGTGTGTCGTTGCGGGGCGAGTGGATGCTCAGGCGGCGAGGACCCCGCCGAGCGTGCGCGCGAGGGCGACCGCACGGGGATCCGCTCCGCCGGGCCACGGGCCGCGGGCGATCGTCCAGGCGAACGCGATGCCGGTGTCGGGATCGACGCACGCCAGAGCGCCCATGGCGCCGTCGTGCCCGAAGGCGCGCGGTCCGCCGAAGGCGAGCTGCTGTGAGGGCTTCTGGAACACGATCGCGTGCGCGCGGTCCTGCTGGTGCAGCACCTCGTCGTAGCCGCGGATCTGCTGCTGGCCGATCTGCTCCACCGTGTCGGCGGAGAGGAAGGGAGCCGCGCCCTCGACGCCGGTGACGGCGCTGGCGAACAGGCGGGCGAGCCCGCGAGCCGTGCCGGTGCCCGATCCGCCGGGATGCCCGTAGCGCCAGCTGCGCGGCGAGAGTCCGAGGTCGACGTCGCCCGCACCCATCATGCCGAACACGACAGGGCCGAGCGCCGAGAACGAGGGCGTCGAGGTGTCGGACACCGGGCGCACCATCGGCAGCAGCGGCACCAGTCGCTCCTCTTCCGAGGAAGGCAGCCCGAGGAAGAAGTCGATACCGTGCGGCCGGCGGATCTCCTGCTCGTAGAACTCGTGCAGTGTGCGGCCGGTGACTCGGAAGACGAGCTCGTCACCCAGGTTGCCGATCGTGATCGCGTGATAGCCGAAGGCGCTGCCGGGAAGCCAGAACGGGCGGCTCGCGGCCAGCCGGTCGGCCGCGGCATGGTGATCGAGCAGCTCGTCCCAGTTCAGACCGGGCGTCGCCTGCGGCAGACCGGCCTGGTGCGACAGGAGCTGGCGCACGGTGACGCGGTCCTTGCCCTTGGCGGCGAACTCCGGCCAGTAGTGTGCGACGCGTTCATCGAGGTCGAGCTCGCCCCGCTCGACGAGCAGGCCGATCGACAGGCCGATCGTGTTCTTCGTCACCGAGTAGGGGACGGTGATCGAGTGCTCGCCGAGGTGCGGGCCGCCCCAGGCGTCGAGCACGAGCTCGCCGTGGTGGAACGCGGCGACCTGGAACGACAGGTCGGCGTCCCCGGCGAGGTGACCCTCCAGGGACTCGACGACGCCGCCGAGGCGGTCGTCGGCGCGACCCTGGAGGGCGCCGTTCAGCGCGGAGACGCTCATGCCTGCTCCCACACGAGCGAGAGCGGCAGCTCGGTGACGGACGCGCCGACGTGCAGCGTGTACTCGCCGGGCTCGACGACCCACTCGCCGGCCCAGTGCGCCAGGCGGCGGTCGGGCACCGGGATCGTCGCGGTGACGGTGCGACCGGGCTCAGCCGTCACGACCGCGAAGCCCACCAGCCAGCGCACGGGGCGATCGACCGCAGAGTCCGCGCGCTCGGCGTAGACCTGCACGACCTGCTTGCCGGCGCGCTCGCCGGTGTTCGCGAGGGTGACTTCGACCGCGTCCTCGTGGCGCTGGGCCGCGCCCCACGACCAGGTCGTGTAGCCGAGGCCGTGACCGAACGGGAAGGCCGGCCGGGCACCATCCTTCAGCCAGGCGCGGTAGCCGATGTGCACGCCCTCGCCGTAGACGAGACGCCCGTCGACCGGGGTCACGTCGGACACCGGGACGTCGGCGAGAGCCGCCGGCCATGTGGTGGGCAGGCGCCCGCCGGGCTCGGCGGTGCCGGTCAGCACATCGGCGATCGCGTGTCCGAACTCCTGGCCACCGAAGTAGCCCTGGACGATCGCGGCGACGTCGGCGGCCCACGGCAGCACCACGGGGGAGCCGGCGTTGACGACGACGATGGTCGGAGTGCCGGTGGCGGCGACCGCACGGACGAGGTCGTCCTGACGTCCGGGCAGGTCGAGGTCGACCCGGTCGTAGCCCTCGGACTCGACCTTCGAGTTCGTGCCGACGACGACGATCGCGACCTCGGACTCGCGTGCGGCCTCGACGGCACGGGCGATGAGCTCCTCCGGCTCGGTGCGCTCGGGAGCGATGCCGAGCGTGACGCTCAGCGCACCGTCGAGAGCACCCTGCGACTCGCGGGTGAACTCGGCGCGGATGCCGATCGTACGACCGGCCTCGACCTGCACGCCCGCCGTCAACGACGGCGGGTTGAGGAACGCGGCGCCGAGGTCGGTGCCCTCGATCACCGGGACGTCGTCGATCACGAGCTCACCGTCGACGAACACCTTGCCGGGGTTGGCGCCGGCGAAGCCCAGCTGGATCTCGCCGGACTCGTCAGGTGTGTAGCGGGTCTCGAGCACGACCGTGCGGCTCGCGCCGATCGGGGCGTCGCCGCCGAACCAGACCAGGGCGGTCGCGCGGCGGTCCTCGGCGAACAGCTCGGTCCCATCGGCGTCGTAGAAGCTGACCCGCAGGCCCGCCTCGCCGGTCGCCGGGTTCACGATCGCGTGCAGCGGGATCTCGGCGACGCCCTCTTGCACGACCGCGCCGAGCTCGTAGCGGACGGCGGCGTCGGGCAGCGCGGCGCGGATCGCGTCGAGCGGCGAGACGACCTCCTCCGGAAGCACGGTCGCCGATCCACCGCCCTGCGTGCGGGCCTCGCGGGCATTGTGACCGATGATCGCGACGCGCGAGAGCACGTCGGCATCCAGCGGCAGCACGCCGCTGTTCTGCAGCAGCACGGACCCCTCGATCGCAGCCTCGCGGGCGAATGCCGGACCGTCGAGCGGGGCCGGAGTGATCGCCGCTGTGCCCTCGAGCGCGCCGACACGCTCGGCGAGCAGCAGGATGCGCAACACCTTGCGATCGATGTCGGACTCCTGCACACGGCCGTCGCGGACGGCCTCGACGAGGTCGGCCCAGGCGGGAGCAGGGCCGGGCATCGCCAGGTCCTGCGCGGCGGCGACCGCGTCGAGCGAACGGACGGCCGTCCAGTCGCTGACCACGACGCCATCGAAGCCCCACTCGCTGTTCAGCGGGTTCTCGAGCAGGTCGTTCTCGGTCATGGTCACGCCGTCGACCGAGTTGTACGCGCTCATGACCGACCAGGCGCCGGCCTCGGCGACCGCGCGCTCGAACGGCGCGAGGTAGAGCTCGCGCAGCGCGCGGTCGTCGACCTCGACGTCGACCGTGAACCGGTCGGTCTCGGAGTCGTTCGCGACGTAGTGCTTCGGGGTCGCGGCGACGCCGTTCTCCTGCATGCCGCGCACATAGGCGGCTCCGAGCACGGAGGTCAGCTCGGGGTCCTCGCTGAGGCACTCGAAATGGCGTCCGCCCAGTGGCGAGCGGTGCAGGTTGATCGTCGGGCCGAGCACGACGTCGACGCCCTTGCGACGGGCTTCGGATGCCGCGGCCGCGCCGTAGCGGTGCGCCAGGTCGGCGTTCCACGAGGCGGCCAGTGCCGAGCCGGAGGGGAGGTTGAGCGAGGGCTCGCGCTCGTCCCACCGCGGCCCGCGGACACCCGCGGGGCCGTCGGACAGGGTGAGGGCGCGCAGTCCGATCTCGGGCAGCGGCACCGTCGTCCAGAAGTCGGCACCCTGTACGAGGGCCGCCTTCTGCTCGAGCGTCAGCTTCTCGAGCAGGGGGAGGAGGTGGTCGGTCGAGGCGGTCATGCGGCTGCTCCTTCGGAAGAGCTCTGCGCGTCGAGCAGGGCGCGGCGGTCGGCGCGACGCTTCTGCTGCGCATCGGGGTCGGGCACGGGCGCGGCGAGGAAGAGTCGCTGCGTGTACGGGTGTTCGGGGCGTGCGGTGACCTGGTCGCCGTCGCCGGTCTCGACGAGCTCGCCGCGGTACATCACGGCCACGCGGTGGCTGATGTGACGCACGACGGCGAGGTCGTGCGAGATGAAGAGGTACGCGACGCCGGTGCGCTCCTGGATCTCGATGAAGAGGTCCAGCACGCGGGCCTGGGTCGACAGGTCGAGCGCCGACACGGGCTCGTCGCAGACGATGAGCTTCGGATCCAGCGCCAGCGCGCGGGCGATCGCCACGCGCTGGCGCTGGCCGCCCGAGAACTCTCGGGGCAGCCGGCGGGCAGCATCCGCCGGGAGTCCGACGCGGTCGAGCAGGTCGTTCACCCGCGCGAACGCCTCTTTCGCGGCGACGCCGCGAGCGGTGAGGGGCTCGGCGAGGATCTGCGCGATCGTCATCGACGGGTTCAGCGACGAGTACGGGTCCTGGAAGACGACCTGGATCTCGCTGGCGAGGCTGCGGCGTTCGCGGCGGCCGAGGTGACCGATCTCACGACCGTCGAAGCGCACCGAGCCCTCGGTCACCGGCGCGAGTCCGAGCACCGCGCGTCCGAGCGTGGTCTTGCCCGACCCGGATTCGCCGACGAGACCGACGGTCTCGCCAGGGCGGATGTCGAGCGAGACGCCCTTCAGCGCATGGAACGGCTGCGCGCGGAAGCCCTTTCCCGGGTAGGTGACGTGGAGGTTCTCGACCTCGAGGAGAGAGCTGTTGTTCATGACCGGCCTCCTTCGGCGGCGATGAGCGGACCGCGGGCCGGACCCTCGTCGAGGATCGCGTCCAGCAGCGACTGCGTGTAGGGGTGCGACGGGGTGCCGAGGATCGTGCGGACGGGACCCTGCTCGACGAACAGGCCCTGCTGCATGACCGTGACCCGATCGCACAGGTCGGCGACGACGCCGAAGTTGTGCGTGACGAGGAGCATCGCCATCTCGCGCTCGCGCTGCAGATCGCGCAGCAGATCGAGCACCTCGGCCTGCACCGTCACGTCGAGAGCCGTGGTGGGCTCGTCGGCGATGATGAGGTCGGGGTCGGTCGAGACGGCGCCGGCGATGAGGACGCGCTGCGCCATGCCTCCGGACACCTCGAACGGGTACGCCGCGAACGTGCGCTTCGGGTTCGGGATGCCGACCCGGTCGAGCAGCGCGAGCGCCTTGTCGGTGGCCTCCTTCTTCGACAGCCCGAGGTTGCGCCGCAGCGGCTCCACGAGCTGGTACCCGATCGTGAACGACGGGTCCAGGTTGCTCATCGGCTCCTGAGGGATGTACCCGATGCGCTTGCCGCGGACGCTGTTGTAGGTGCGCTCCGAGGCATCGGCGAGCTGCGTGCCCTCGAACTCGATCGAACCGGCGGTGACGCGGCCGCCGCGGGGCAGCAGGCCGAGCACGGCGAAGGCGGTCTGGGTCTTGCCCGAGCCGGACTCGCCGATCAGGCCGTGCACCTCGCCCTTGCGGATCTTCAGCGAGACGCCGTGGACGACCTCGATGTCCTCGCCCTCCTGCTGCTCGTACGCGACGCGCAGATCGGAGATGGTGAGGATCGGCGAGGGGGCCAGGGCGCCCGTGCGCTCGTCGTCGGGGTGCACGATCGTGTCGCCGATCAGGGGCAGGGGAGCGGAGTCCTCGAGCGCGTCGAGGTCACCGCCGGAGAGGCTCATCGACGTGGTCACGGCGGCGATGGAGCCGGTCGCGGTGGTCACCGCACGGCGACGCCGTCGGCGCACCACCGTGGTGCGCTCGAGCACATCGCGCATGCCGTTGGCGAGCAGGGTCAGAGCGACGGCCGTGAGACCGATCGCGAGGGAGGGCCACACCATGAGCAGCGGCTGCTTGTAGATGTTCGCGAACCCGTCGTTCAGCATCCCGCCCCAGGTCGGAACGCTCATGTCCCCGAGGCCGAGGAACTCGAGTCCCGACTGGATGGCGATCGCGATGCCCGTGATGATGGCGGACTGGATGATGATCGGGGCGCGGACCACCGACAGGATGTGGCGGCCGATGATGCGCATGTCGGAGAGACCGGAGACCCGCGCCGCGTCGACGTAGAGTTCGCCGCGCACGCCGGTCACCGCGGCGTAGACCAGGCGGTAGTAGGCGGGAGCGAGCAGGATGCCGAAGATGAACATCGCCAGCCAGACGCTCGGACCGAGGACGGTGCGGGCCGCGAGCAGCACGACCATGCCGGGGAGCGCCATCACCAGCGAGGTGACCCACGAGGCGACGGAGTCGAACCAGCCGCGGTAGTAGCCGGCGATCAGGCCCGAGATCACGCCGATCACGATGGCCGTGACGACGGCGACGAGGGCGGCGGCCAGGGTGATCTGCGTCGCGGCGAGCAGACGCGAGAGCACATCGCGTCCCGCGCTGTCGGCGCCCAGCAGGTGGTCGGCGCTCGGCTCGGCCAGCACGAGCTGGAGGGAGGCGAGGTTGGGGTCGTAGGGGGCGATCCAACGACCGATGATCGCGATGAGGGCGACCAGGCTGAGGAAGATCAGCGAGGCGAGCGGCACGGGGCGCCGGGCGAGGCGACGCAGCAGCGAGGTCTTCACCGCGGGTGTGGGCACTGCGGGGGGAACGTCGATGGCGGTCATGAGAGTCGCACCTTCGGGTTGAGCGCGGCCTGCGCGAGGTCGATGACGAGGTTGACGATGAGCACGATCACGGCGAACGCGATCACGACGCCCATCACGACGGGGATGTCTCCCTGCGTGGTGGCGGCGACGGTGAGCTGGCCCATGCCGGGGAGGGCGAAGACCTGCTCGACGATCACGGCGCCGCCGAGGAGGCCGATGAACTGCACGGCGAGCACTGCGAGGGCAGGACCGCCGGCGTTGCGCAGCACGTGCTTGTAGATGACGCTGCCGTCGGAGAGGCCGCGGGCGCGGAGCGTGCGGACGTAGTCGCGCGACATCGCGTCGACGACCGAGCCGCGCACCTGCTGGGCCACGGCGGCGATCGCGCCGAGCGAGAGGGCGATGATCGGCAGCGTGACCGAGGCCAGCCATCCGCTGAAGGACTCGGCGATCGGGATGTACCCGGTCGCCTTGAACAGGCGCAGGTTGATCGCGAAGATCAGCACGAGATAGAGGGCGATGAGGAAGCCGGGGATCGCGAAGCCGATCACCGAGATGAACTGCACGACAGCATCGATCCAGCCGCCGCGACGAGCGGCGAGGACGCCGAGCACGATCGCCAGGACGGCGGAGATCAGCGTCGCGCCGATGACGAGGGAGAGGCTGACGCTGAGGCGGCCTCCGAGGCTGACCGAGACGAGCTGGCCGTTGAACCAGGAGCGACCGAGGTCACCCGTGAGGGCCGAGGTCAGCCAGTCCCAGTACTGCGCGACCAGCGGGCGGTCGAGGCCCAGTTCCGCGGACTTCTGGGCGACGAGCTCCTCGGTGGCGTTCTGGCCGAGGATGCGACGCGCGATGTTCGCGCTGTCGAGGAAGAGGAGCCCGAACGTCACCATGGAGATGACGGCGAGCAGGACGATGCCGGAGAGTATCCGGCGCACGATGAACATGAGCATGCTGCGCTCCTGTGTCTGAAGGAGGAATCGATGGTTCCGGCCCGCCCGCCGAAGCGACGGGCGGGCCGAAGATGATCGCGTCAGGACTTGGGCTGGAAGTCGTAGATCGCGGGGAACGCATTGGTCGGGAGCACCTCGACCGTGGTGTTCGCGTCGGTGGCGAAGCTGCCCTGCACGCGGTAGAACGGAGCGAACCAGGCCTGCTCGACGATGTAGGTGTTCAGCTCCTTGGCGACCGACTCCTGCGTCGCCTCGTCGCCGTACTGGATCTCGTTGATGTACTCGTCGACCTGCGGGTCGCTGTAGCCGAACGGGTTGAAGATCGCGGTCGGAGCGATCATGAACTGGATCAGCTGCCAGTCGGGGTTCTGCTCGAGTGCCATGAACGACGCCGCATACTTCGGTGCCAGCAGGTCCGCGATGAAGTTGTTGCCGGGGTCGGTGTACTCCACGGAGATTCCGACATCCGAGAGCTGCTGCTCGATGAGCGTGTAAGTCGTCGCGCCGAGCAGCGTCGACGACGGCATCTCCAGCGTCAGGCCGGTGGAGTAGCCCGCCTCGGCCAGCAGCTCCTTTGCCTTCTCGGGGTCGTAGCTGTAGTAGTCGTCGAGCTCGGGGTCGTACGCCGCGGAGCCCTCGGGGAACACCTGGGTCGTGACGGTGCCGTTGCCGAGCTGCAGCGCCTCGAGCATCGCGTCGCGGTCGAAGGCGTAGTTCAGTGCCTGTCGGACGCGGACGTCGGCGAGCGCCGGGTTCATGGTTCCTGCGCGGTCGAGCAGCAGCAGACCCTGGAAGTCGAGCTCGTTGGCGTTGATGGTCCAGCCTGCGCCCTCGACCTCGGCGAGGTTGTCGTTGCTGGCCAGCTTCACGCCGTTCGCCTCGCCCGCCTTGATGGCGTTGAGGGATGCCGTCGCGTCGGCGAGCACGTTGATCACGAGCTTGTCGTAGTGCTGGACGTCGGGGTTCCAGTAGTCGGGGTTCTTCGTGTACGTGTAGCTCGTGCCCGTCACGGTCGCCGCGGTGTCGAGGATGTAGGGGCCGGAACCGACCGGGTTGGTGGCGAGGTCGTCGTTGCCGAGCGACTCGCCGCTGCCGACCAGGCCCGGGTCGCGGGTGAGGTAGTTCAGCAGCGCCGGGTTCGGCGCGTTCAGCGTGATGACGACGGTCGTGTCATCGGGGGCCTCGAAGCTCGCGACGTCGGCGAAGTAGTTCGCGTCGGGCGAGGTGCCGTCCTTGAAGCGCTGCAGGTTGTCGGCGACGACCTGCGCGGTGAGCTTCGAGTCGTCGGAGAACGTGACGTCGTCGCGGATCGTGAGCGTGAGCACCGTGTTGTCGTCGTTGTACGACCACTCGGTCGCGAGCCACGGCTCGATGGTGCCCTCCGGCGTCGCGAGGAGGAGCGTGTCGAACACGGCCTGGTAGAACGGGGCGCGGTTTCCCCACTCGGAGCCGGCCGGGTCGAAGGTGGTGGGCGGCGTGATCGCGCCGAGGGTGAGGGTGCCGCCTCCCGAGTCGCCCGATCCTCCGTCAGTCGATCCGCCGGAGCATCCGGTGAGAACGAGAGCGGCGATGGCGACGGTGGCTGCTGTGGCCTTCCAACGGAACATCCTTGGTCCCTTTCATCGAGGGCGATACCCCTGCGGATCGCCTCTGTCGAGCGAACGTAGCAGTAAAAACGAGCGCTCGCTAGGTTTTGGAAGCAAAAATCTAGCGGTTCTTCGGATTTCGTTATACAACTGACTCTGAGAGAGGCTTCGGGATCATCCGCGACGACGCGGACGACCTGCGGTACGGTGACAACCGATGACGAAGACCGAGACGGCGCGCACGCCCCCGCGGCGGGCGCGCGGCGAGTACGCGAAGACGCGGAAGACCCGCAAGGCGATCATGGAAGCCGCCTTCGAGGTGTTCGCCGACGGCGGCTATCGAGCGGGCTCGCTGCGAGAGATCGCCCAGCGCGTCGGCATGAGCGAGGCGGGCCTGCTGCACCACTTCGCGAACAAGAGCGCCCTGCTCGAAGCCGTGCTCGAGCACCGCGACGACAAGGCCCGCGAGCTCGTGCCGATCGAGAGCGATGACGGCGAGGCCGTGCTGCGCGGGCTCGTGAGGCTGGCCTCGTACAACGCGTCGATCCCCGGTGTCGTGGAACTCTTCTGCACCCTGTCGGCCGAGGCGACCTCGCCCGATCACCCCGCGCATGCGTACTTCCTTCGTCGCTACGAGTACACGCGTCGCAACCTGTCCAACGCGTTCGCCTCCCTGGAGGCGGAGGACAGGCTCGCGCCGGGGATGACCCCGGATCGGGCGGCGGTGATGCTCATCGCGATGATGGACGGACTGCAGGTGCAATGGCTGCTCGACCGTGAGGTGGTCGACATGGCCGAGGCGCTGCAGGTGCTCGTCGCCGGCTTCGCCGACATCGACTGGGAGGAACCCGAGCCGGGAAGCGAGTCGGTCTAGGCATCGGCTCGTCGAGTGATCGCGTGCTGGTGGAAATACCGAGCAGCTACTAGATTTTCAAAAGACGCCTGGTTCTGCGTGACGCAGCCATGCGATGCCGTCATCCCGAGGAGTGCAATGCCGCCCCGTTCTCTGTCCGTGCCGTCGCTGCCCGATCTCGACACGCCCGCATCGCGCGGTGACGGGGGCGGCCGAAGGGGAGCGCTCTGATGGGCTGGGCGCGCACGCTGGCCGACGGCCAGCGCTGCCGTGTGCACGTCATGGACGTGGCATCCGGAGTCTCCCGCATCGTGCACGAGGACGCGGACGTGCTGCGGGAGGCGCCGAACTGGACGGCATCCGGGGAGTTGATCCTCAACGGCGACGGCGTGCTGTGGCGGATGCCGGCCGACGGCTCGGCCGCGCCCGTCCGCATCCGGCATGACGACCTTCCCGAGCTCAACAACGACCACGTGCTGCATCCCGCTGCCGAGACGATCTTCGTGTCAGCCAACGACGGTCATCTCTACGAGGCGCCGCTCGCGGGCGGCGCTGTACGGCGCATCACCGCGGGCGACGCGGGCCACTGGCACTTCCTGCACGGCGTCAGCCCTGACGGGTCGCGCCTCGCCTACGTCGCGCTGGATCCGGAGCGCGGCTGGGACTCGGGCGTGGTGCACTCGATCGCGGTCGATGGCTCCGGCGACCGTGCGGTCACGACGGGATCAGGTCCGGATGACGGACCCGAATACGACCCCGCGGGGGAATGGCTGTACCTCAACACCGAGCGGTTCACGGCGATGCCGGGGCACGCGCAGATCGCGCGCGTCCGCATCGACGGCACCGATCTGCAGCAGCTGACCTTCGACGAGCGCGTGAACTGGTTCCCGCACCTCGATCCCACCGGGCGACGCATCGTCTATCTGAGCTATCCGCCGGGGACGATCGGCCACCCGGCCGATCTCGACGTCGAGCTGCGGCTCGTCGAGGGCGACGACTGGGCGTCGGCCCGCACGATCGCCTCCCTGCGCGGAGGCCAGGGAACCATCAACGTCAACAGCTGGTCGCCGGACGGCGAGCAGTTCGCCTTCGTCGACTACCCCATGACTGTCGAAACCCCTGCCGAGGAGCACGCATGATCCGCACATCCTTCCGAGACGGCTGGACCGTCGGCCCCAAGCTCGGAGCCTTCGAGTCGCGGACCGCGACGACAGCGGCGGTTCCGGTGTCGATCCCGCACGACGCGCTGCGCGACCTGCCGCGCTCGCCGGAGTCGGGGCAGGGTGTGCACGCCGGGTACATCCCCGGCGGCGTCTTCGAGTACACCAAGAGCTTCGAGGTGCCGGCGGAGTGGGCCGAGAAGTCGGTGCGGATCGAGTTCGAGGGCGTCTACCGCGACGCCACCGTCTCCATCAACGGCGACTTCGCCGCCCACGAACCGAACGGCTACGCCGCCTTCGTCGTCGACGCCGACCCCTTCCTGCGCTTCGGCGACACCAACACCATCACGGTCGAGGCGCGCGTGCACCGCGACAGCCGCTGGTACACGGGCGGCGGCATCTACCGACCAGTGCACCTCGTGGTCGCCGACCCCGTGCACATCGCTCTCGACGGCACCACCGCCGACAGCCGCGACATCGACGAGGAGCGCGCGATCGTCGAGATCGCGACGCGCGTCGAGAACGCCACCCGGCACACCGCGACCCGGAGGGTGTGCTGGTCGATCGCGGCGGCCGACGGCATCGAGGTCGCCTCGGGGAACGCGCCGATCACCGTGCTGCCCGGAGCGGATGCCATCGCCAGACTTCGCGTGCCCGTCGCCGCTCCGCTGCTGTGGGGACCCGACTCGCCGCACAGGTACACGGTGCGCACCGAGCTGCTCGACGCCGACGGCGTGGTGGCCGACGAGGATGTCGTGCGTTTCGGCATCCGTCGTCTGCAGCTCGACACCGCACACGGTCTGCGCATCAACGGGGTCACGGTCGATCTGCGCGGATCGTGCGTGCACCACGACAACGGCCCGCTCGGCGCGGTGACCGTCGCGGATGCCGAGGACCGCAAGGTCCGCCGTCTGAAGGCCGCGGGGTTCAACGCGATCCGCAGCGCGCACAACCCGGCATCGCGCGCGCTGCTTGACGCGTGCGATGCGCACGGCGTGATCGTGATGGACGAGCTCACCGACGTGTGGACGAAGTCGAAGACCGCGTTCGACAGTTCGGTCGGCTTCGATGAGCGCTGGCAGCGCGACGTGGCGGCGCTCGTCGCGAAGGATCGCAACCACCCGAGCGTCGTGCTGTACTCGATCGGCAACGAGATCCTGGAGCTCGCGACCCCGCACGGGGCGACGTGGAGCCGGCGCCTCGCCGAGGAGTTCCGCACGCTCGATCCCTCGCGGTTCGTCACCAACGGCATCAACGGCATCATCGCGAACCTCGCCAAGATGGGCGAGCTGATGGCCGAGGCCGAGGCGAGCGATCCGAACACGATGATGGCCGACATGGGTGAGCGCATGGCGCTGCTGAACGCCTCGACCTTCATCACGGAGACGACCGAGGAGTCGGCCGCGGTGCTCGACGTCGTCGGCTTCAACTACGCCGATTCGCGCTACGACCTCGATGCCGAACTGTTCCCGAACCGGGTGATCGTGGGGTCGGAGACGTTCCCCGACCGCATCGCCTCGCTGTGGTCGGACGTGCGTCGTCTGCCGCACGTGATCGGCGACTTCACCTGGACCGGGTGGGACTACATCGGCGAGGCCGGCATCGGCCGGGTCGACTACACCGACGTCGACGGCTATGTCGCGACCGGCACCGCAGGGCCCTTCCCCTACCTGCTGGCCGACTGCGGCGACATCGATGTGACGGGCCATCGACTGCCCGCGTCGCACTACCGCGAGATCGCGTTCGGTCTGACCAGGGGACCCGCGATCGCCGTGCACCGGCCCGAGCACCACGGCCGCCCTGTGACCAAGACGCCCTGGTCGTGGGACGACGTGCTCGACAGCTGGACCTGGGGCGTGGACGCCGGATCACCGGTGACCGTCGACGTCTATGCGGATGCCGACGAGGTCGAACTGCTGCTCGACGGGGAGTCGCTCGGACGCGCTGCCGTCGGGTCGCCGCGGCCGATCATCGCGCGGTTCGAGACGGTCTACCGCCCGGGTGAGCTGGTGGCAGTGGCGTTCGCGGACGGTGCTGAGGTCGGACGCGCGGTGCTGCGTACGGCGGGGGCGCCTGCGCTCGTCGTGCGTGCCGAGGCACCGGTGTTCGCTGCCGGAGACGGGCTCGGATACGTCGAGATCGTGCTCGAAGACGCATCCGGCGTCCTCGTCCCGACGGCGGATCGGGCCGTGACGGTGTCGGTCGAGGGCGGCGAGCTCGCCGGCATCGGCTCGGGGCGTGCGCGCACCGAGGAGTCCTTCGCCGGCCCCACGGTCACGACGCACGACGGGCGGCTCATCGCGATCGTGCGTGCGGCCGCTGCCGGCGAGGTGCGCGTGACGGCCGAGGCCGAGGGCTTCGCGCCGGTCGACGTGGTGCTCGCCGCGCGCTGAGTCTCGCAGTGCTGAGCCCTGCGGAGGGCGCCGGCGCCCCGCTTCACCTACGACGCCCCCGCTGATTCACGTGAATCAGCGGGGGCGTGGTAGCTCAGCGGGGGCATCGGTGCGGGGCACCCAGGGGAGGGTGACCAGCGCGGGGTGCGCGCAGGGTCAGGCGCGCGGGTCGTAGCGCTCGGGGACGTGCGTCTCGGCGACCAGCGCGCGCAGCTCTTCGAGCGTCGCCGGAGCCGCGCCGATCGCCCGGAACTGCACGAGCACATTGCCCAGTGCCGTCGCCTCGACCGGACCCGCGAGCACCGGAACCCCGGTGCGATCGGCCGTCGCCTGGCACAGCAGTCGGTTCAGCGACCCGCCGCCCACCAGGTGGATCGCGTCGATCTCCCGGCCCGACAGGGCGGATGCCGTGCGCACGGCATCCGCGAACGCCGCGGCGATCGACTCCACGATCGCGCGCGCGAACGCTGCACGGGACGCCGGTGCGTCGTCGCCGAGCAGGGCGGAGATCCGCGCGGGCATGTCGCCCGGAGCGCTGAGCGAGGCGTCGTTCGCGTCGAACATCGGCACCGCGCCCTCGACGGCGGCAGCCTGCGCGAGCAGGTCGGGAAGGTCGATCGACGATCCGTCCTCGGCCTCCCACGCGCGCACGGTCTCGCTGAGCAGCCACAGGCCGGTGACGTTGTGCAGGAAGCGGTAGCGCCCGTCGACACCGAGCTCATGCGTGAAGTTCGCCTCGCGTGCGGCATCCGTCAGCACCGGCTCGGTGAGTTCCACGCCCACCAGGCCCCAGGTGCCGCAGGAGATGTACGCCGAATCCGGGGTCGACAGCGGCACAGCGACGACGGCGGATGCCGTGTCGTGGGAGCCGACCGCGATCACGGGCAGATCCTTGCCGATCCGTGCGGCGAGCTCCGGCCGGAGTCGGCCGACCTCGGTGCCGGGGTCGACCAGCGGGGGCAGGATGCCGGAGGGGATGCCGAGACGGTCGGCGAGCTCGGCGTCCCACTCGCCGCTCGCCACGCCGAGCAGGCCGGTGGTCGAGGCGTTCGTGCGCTCGGCCACGGCGCTGCCGGTGAGCAGATAGGCGATGAGGTCGGGGATGAGCAGAGCCGTGTCGGCGTCGGCGATCCGGCTGTCGACCCGGTACTGGTACAGCGTGTTGAACGGCAGGAACTGCAGACCGTTGCGCTGGTACAGCTCGGTGAACGGAGCCTCGGCGTGCACCTCGTCGACACCGCGCTCACTGCGCTCGTCGCGGTAGTGGAACGGCTCGGCGAGCAGCTCGCCATCATGGAGCAGGCCGTAGTCGACCGCCCACGAGTCGATGCCGATGCTCTCGATCCCTGGCTCGCGGCGCACAGCTTCGACGAGGCCCTCGACGACGTGCTCGTATAGTGCGCCGAAGTCCCAGTGCAGTCCGTCCTCGCGCTCGACGGGACCGTTCGGAAACCGCGAGACGAGCTCGAGGTCGAGCCGGCCATCGCCGATGCGCCCGATCACGACACGACCGCTGGTCGCGCCGAGATCGACGGCCGCGACGACGCGGGAGGTCATGAGAGACGTCCTTCGTCTCGTCGCTGGCGCTCCTCGCTCAGGAACCGGGTCGCGTGGACGACCCCGGTCCCTGAGCGAGCGAAGCGAGACGAAGGGCGCTCAACGACCGGTGCTCTGAACCCTGGTCGTTGAGCGAGCGAAGCGAGACGAAACCCCACGGCGCTCGTCATCGGAGGAAGGCGGCGGCGACGCCGGAGTCGACGGGGATGTGCAGGCCCGTGGTGCGCGACAGCTCCGGCCCGGTCAGCACGAACACGGCATCCGCGACGTTCTCGGGAACGACCTCGCGCTTGAGAATCGTGCGGTTCGCGTAGAACTGGCCCAGGTCCTCCTCGGCGACGCCGTAGGTCGCGGCGCGGTTCGCGCCCCAGCCCGAGGCGAAGATGCCCGAGCCGCGCACGACGCCGTCGGGGTTGATGCCGTTGACGCGGATGCCGAACTCGCCGAGCTCGACCGCCAACAGGCGCACCTGGTGGGCCTGGTCGGCCTTGGTGGCCGAGTAGGCGATGTTGTTCGGGCCGGCGAACACCGAGTTCTTGGAGGAAATGTAGATGATGTCTCCGCCGAGCTTCTGATCGATCAGGACGCGCGCCGCGGCCTTCGACACGAGGAACGAGCCCTTGGCCATGACGTCGTGCTGCAGATCCCAGTCCTTCTCGGTGGTCTCCAGCAGCGGCTTCGACAGCGAGAGGCCTGCGTTGTTGACCACGAGGTCGACGCCGCCGAACGCGAGCACGGCCTCGTTCAGTGCGGCCTGGATCGCCTCGGCATCCGCCACGTTCGCGGCGACGCCGATCGCGACATCGGTGTTCCCGAGCTCGGCCGCGGCGGCCTGAGCCTTCTCGAGGTCGAGGTCCGCGACCACGACGCAGGCGCCCTCGGCCGCGAGACGCACGGCGATGGCCTTGCCGATGCCCGAGGCGGCACCGGTGACGAACGCGATGCGGCCCTGGTGGGTCTTCGGCGCCGGCTGTCGCTGCAGCTTGGCCTCCTCCAGCGCCCAGTACTCGATGCGGAACTTCTCGGCATCCGAGATGGGGGAGTAGGTCGAGAGCGCCTCGGCGCCGCGCATGACGTTGATCGCGTTGACGTAGAACTCGCCGGCCACGCGAGCGGTCTGCTTGTTCGCCCCGTAGGAGAACATGCCGACGCCGGGGACGAGGACGATGAGCGGGTCGGCGCCGCGGATCGCGGGCGACTCGGCCGTCGCGTGCGCGTCGTAGTACGCCTGGTAGTCGGCGCGGTACTCGGCGTGCAGCTCGTGCAGGCGCGCGATCTGCTCGTCGACGGATGCCGTGACGGGCAGGTCGAGGATGAGCGGCTTGACCTTGGTGCGCAGGAAGTGGTCGGGGCAGCTCGTGCCCAGGGCGGCGAGCTCGGGGGCTCGCTCGGAGGCGAGGAAGTCGAGCACCACGTCGGAGTCGGTGAAGTGACCGACCTGCGGCTTGTCCTGCGAGGCGATGCCGCGGATGGTGGCGGCGAGGGCGGCGGCGCGCTCGCGGCGCTCGGTCTCGGGGAGGGCCTCGAAGCCGGCGCGGACGCCGCCGAACGGGTTCTCCTTGCCGTTCGCCTCGATGTAGGCGGCGGCGGTGTCGATGATCCACAGCGAGTTGGCCTCGGCCTCCTCAGAGGTCTCGCCCCAGGCGGTGATGCCGTGCCCGCCGAGGATCGTGCCGATCGCCTGCGGGTTCTTCGCCTTGATCGCCGCGATGTCGAGTCCGAGCTGGAAACCGGGGCGGCGCCACGGCACCCACACGACCTTGTCACCGAAGATCTTGGCCGTGAGCTCCTCGCCGTCGGCGGCGGTCGCGATCGCGATGCCGGAGTCGGGGTGCAGGTGGTCGACGTGCGCGGCGTCGACGAGACCGTGCATGGCGGTGTCGATCGAGGGAGCGGCTCCGCCCTTGCCGTGCAGGCAGTAGTCGAACGCGGCGACCATCTCGTCCTCGCGGTCGATGCCGGGGTAGACGTCGACGAGGGCGCGCATGCGGTCGAGGCGGAGGACCGCGAGGCCCTGCTCCTTCAGCGTGCCGAGGTCTCCTCCGGAGCCCTTGACCCACAGCAGCTCGACGGGCTGGCCGGTGACCGGGTCGATCTCGGTGCCCTTCGCCGAGGTGTTGCCCCCGGCGTAGTTGGTGTTCTTCGGGTCGGCGCCGAGGCGATTCGACCGCTCGATGAGGGCGGCAGCAGTGGGGTTCGTCATGACTGTTCCTTGATGTCGGAGTCGAGGGAGGTATCGAGGGATGTGAGGGAGAGGATGCGGGCTGCGAAGCGATCGAGGGATGCTGAGGCCGCCGCCTCCTCGGGGCGGTTGAGGTGTCCGTGGACGGTGCCGGGTTCGATCGAGATGTCGACGTCGACGCCGGCGCTGCGCAGCAGCGCGCCGAACGCCTCACCGGAGACGCGCAGCTCGTCGGTGTCGCCGTTGATCATGATCGTCGGGGGGAAGCGTGCGACATCGGCAGCGGATGCCGTGCCGGGAACCGCGTAGATCGGCGCATCATCGACCGGGCCGCCGAGGTAGTTCTCATACATGCCGCGGACGGCATCCGGGCCGAAGCGGTCGGCATCCGGGTTCGCGTCGAGGGCATCGCGCAGCGCGGCATCCGGTTCGCCCTGCACCGCCTGCAGCGTCGGGTACGCGAGCACGGCAAGAGCGGGAACCGGGCCGGCGGCGTGACTCAGACGCAGCGCGGCGCCCGCAGCGAGGTTGCCGCCTGCGCTCGCGCCGCCCAGCGCCCAGGGCCCGGTCGCAAGATCCGAGTCGACGGCCCAGCGGAAGGCGTGCTCGACCTCGTCGAGCGCCACCGGGTGGTGCACGCCGCCGCGCTCGGACGAACCTGCGGGCTGGGCCAACTCGTGCGGCACGGGAGCGAGGGAGTAGTCGACCGAGACCACCGCGATGCCGCGTTCGGCGAACGCGCGCGCGACCCAGTCGCCCTCGGGCATGTCGAGGTCGCCGCCCATGAACCCGCCGCCGTGCAGCCAGACCAGGCCAGGACCGGCAGGTGTGAGGGGTGCGTAGACGCGTACGCGCAGCGGGCCATGCGGCCCATCGAGGATCCTGTCGCTCACGGCATCCGTTCCTTCCGACTGCTGTTCGAGGGGGAGGCGCCGGGTCGCGGGGATCGGCTCCCGCGACCCGGCGGGTCTGGTGGGGTCAGGCGCCCCAGCCGGCCTGCACGCCGCCGACGCGCTCGGCGGCGATCTTCGCCTGGTAGCCGGATGCCGCATAGGCGGCCATCGGGTCGGCGGCGAGGCCGCGCGACTCGCGCCACTCGGCGAGGGCCGGACGCACGTCCGTGTAGAACGCGTCCATGAACACCGCGTTCGCGGCGAGCACGTCGCCCGACTTCTGCGCAGCGGTGAGGGCGTCGCGATCGACGAGCAGCGCGCGCGCCGTCATCTCCTGCACGTTGAGCACCGAACGGATCTGTCCGGGGATCTTGTCCTCGACGTTGTGGCACTGGTCGAGCATGAAGGCCACGTCGGGGTTGTTCAGGCCGCCGCCGCGGACGACCTCGAACAGGATCCGGAACAGCTGGAACGGGTCGGCCGCGCCCACGATGAGGTCGTCGTCGGCGTAGAAGCGCGAGTTGAAGTCGAACGAGCCGAGCTTGCCGAGGCGCAGCAGCTGCATGACGATGAACTCGATGTTCGTTCCGGGGGCGTGGTGGCCGGTATCGAGGCAGACCGAGGCCTTGTCGCCGAGAGCGACGACCTGCGCGTAGGACGTTCCCCAGTCGGGGACATCGGTGTGGTAGAACGCCGGCTCGAAGAACTTGTACTCGAGGACCAGGCGCTGCTCGTCGCCGAGGCGTGCGTAGATGGTCTGCAGCGACTCCTGCAGACGGTCCTGGCGGCCGCGCATGTCGGCCTGACCCGGGTAGTTCGAGCCCTCGGCGAGCCAGATCTTCAGATCCCGGCTGCCGGTGGCGTCCATGACGTCGATGCACGCGAGGTGGTGGTCGATCGCCTTCTGACGGATCGCCTTGTCCTCGTGGGTCAGGGCACCGAACTTGTAGTCGTCGTCCTGGAAGGTGTTCGAGTTGATCGTGCCGAGCTCGACGCCGAGGTCCTCGGCGTGCTTGCGCAGATCGTCGAACGAGTCGACGAGGTCCCACGGGATGTGCAGCGCGACCGACGGAGCGAGTTTCGTGTACTGGTGCACCTGCGCGGCGTCGGCGATCTTCTCATAGGGGTCGCGCGGGGTGCCGGGGGTGCCGAACACCTTGAAGCGGGTGCCGGAGTTGCCGAACGCCCAGCTGGGCAGTTCGATGCCCTGCTGAGCGAGGGCGTCGAGGTTCTCGGGGGAGAGGATGCTCATGAGTGGTCACTTTCTGCGGGGATGTCGTTCAACTGCTGCTCGAGGTGGAAGACCTCGGTGAGGGGGGTGGCTGCCTGGTCGGGGCGGCCGTCGAGGTCGGCGAAGAACCGGCCCATCTCGGCCTCCCAGCGGGCGGCGACCTCGGAGGAGGCGAGGTACGCCTGCGCTGCCGCGTCGTCGTCGGTCTCGTAGTAGCCGATCAGCGTGCCGCCCTCCCCGAGGAACAGGGAGTAGTTGCGGCGTCCGGCCGCGGAGATCTCTGCGAGCATCTCCGGCCAGACCGGCGAATGTCGGGTGAGGTACTCGTCCAGCAGCTCAGGTCGCACCTGCAGCCGGAAGCACACTCGGGTGGGCGTTGTCATCGTCGACGACTCCTCAGGGTTTCGTAATGAATCGTTTCAAGAATACGGATGCCGGGCCGTTGTCGCAACCTTTCCGGTGAGGCTTGTATCGTTTCAGGCATAACCCGCCGGAAACCGGTCGGGTCGTGCGGACGACGACGCGAAGGAGCGGACGTGGAGCATCAGGAGAGGGCGCTGGCCGCCTACATCGATCAGGTCTCGGCCGATCCCGACACCGTGGGCGTCGTGCTCATCGGATCGCTCGCCCGTGGCGTCGAGCGGGAGGACTCCGACGTCGACGTCTATCTCATCGTCACCGCCGAGGCGTTCGCCCGTGCCGCCGGCGAAGACCGATGGGCCTGGATCGATCGCCGCGACCTGGACTATCCGGGCTCCTACATCGACATCAAGCTCGCCGATCTGGAGTACCTGCGCACGGCGGTCGAGCGCGGGGACGACCCGACCAGGGCCTCGTTCGCCGGCGCCCGCGTCGTGTTCAGCCGGAGCGACGAGCTCGAAGGACTCGTCGCCGGCATCAGCGTGCTCGGCGATGAGGTCTGGGCCGAGCGCATCCGCTCGCACATCGCCCAGGCGCACCTGCACGGCGGGTACTTCCTGCGCCAAGCCGAAGAGCACGGTGACCCGTTCCTGCTGCAGCATGCCGCCGTGCATCTGACGCTTGCGGCGGCGCGGGCGGCTCTCGCCTCGGCGCATCGACTGATGCCGGGGCCGAAGTACATCCACGCGCTGGTGCGTGAGGTTCCCAGCCCCGAGGGCTTCGTCGACGCTTGGGACGCGGTCGTGGCCTCCCCGAGCATCGCCTCGGCGAACGCCCTCATCGCGCAGCTCGATCAGTGGCTCGGCCGGGATCAGAGCCGTGATGAGTCCCTGTCGGTCTTCATCCGCGACAACGAGCTCGCGTGGCTCCGTGGAACGATCCCGGCCGAGTACTACTGACACGGCTCAGCCCTTCACGGCTCCGCTGGTCATGCCCGCGACGATCTGCCGGTTGAAGAAGATGTACATGATCAGCGGCGGGATCGTGATGAGCAGGATGTTCATGAACAGCAGGTTCCACTGGTTCAGGCTCTGACTCTGGAAGTTGTACAGCGTCAGCTGCACCGTGGCGTTCGCGTCTCCGGGCAGGAAGTACAGCGGGCCGGTGAAGTCGTTGAAGACCGCGACCGACTGCACGACGATCACCGTCACGGCGACCGGCTTCAGCAGCGGCATCACGACGGTGAAGAACAGGCGGATGGGGCCTGCGCCGTCGATCACGGCCGCTTCGTCGAGTTCCCGGGGAATGGTCGAGATGAACGCGCGGAACAGCAGGATGCAGAAGCTCAGGCCGAATGTCGCCTCGATGAGGATCATCCCGGGCATGGTCTTGAAGAGGCCGATGCCCTGCAGCACCCAGATCGTCGGCACGACGGCCGGCGGGACGATGAGCCCGGCGAGGACGAACACGTTGATCACGTGGTTCCAGCGCGACTTGCGACGCTGCAGGATGTAGCCGACCATGGCGGCGAACACGACCATGATCGCCACGCTCGCCACCGTCAGGACGGTCGAGTTGATGAACGCACGGACCAGCATCCAGTCCCTGGTCTCGAGGACGGTCATCACGTTCTCCCAGAGGAACCACCCCTGCGCGGGGAGGGAGAACTCGAACAGCGAGGCCTCCTGCGCGTTCTTGGCCGCGGTGAGGAAGATGAACGCGAAAGGGACGATGAAGACGATGATCGAGGCGAGGATCGCGAAGATCCCGACCAGGTAGCGGCTCGCGAAGAGCCGGGGCGTCATCCTGCGGCGCTCGCCCCTGGCGATCTTCGCCTTGGAGGTGCCGGCCGTGGTGATGGTGCGGGTCAGGGTCATGACTCCACCTGCCTCTTGTTCAGGGCGTACTGGATGGGCACGATGATCGCGGTGACGACGAGGAACAGCACGACGTTGCCCGCGGTGGACAGGCCGTAGAAGCCCGCCTGGTACTGCTTGTAGATGACCGAGCCGATCACGTCGCTCGTGAAGCCGGGACCGCCCTTGGTCATCGCCCAGATGAGCTCGAAGGATCGGAGCCCGCCGATCAGCGACAGCAGGATCACGGTCGCGGTGGCCGGCTGAACGAGCGGCAGGGTGATGTTCCTGAAACGCTGCCACGCGCTCGCTCCGTCCACCTTCGCGGCCTCGATGTACTCCTGCGGGATCGCGACGAGGCCGGCGATGAAGATCAGGGTCGCGATGCCGACGCCCTTCCAGACGTCGACGAGGGCGATCGACATGAGCGCCCAGGCGGGGTCGGTGAGCCAACCAGGGCCTTCGATGCCGATGCTGGCGAGCGTCTGGTTGATCAGGCCGTCGAACGGATCCATGAGGACCTTGAAGGTGATGCCGATGCCGACCGTCGAGACGAGGACGGGGAAGAAGATCGTGGAGCGCAGGTAGCTGCGGCCGAGGATCGCACCGGTGAGGAGCAGGGCGAGGGCGAGGCCGAGGACGACCTTGAGGGCCGATGTGACGAACCCGTAGATGAAGGTGTTGACGAAGCCCTGGATGAGCATGGGCTCGGTGAAGAACTGGACGTAGTTGTCGAAGCCGATGAACTCGATGTCGAAGAGCGACCATCGGGTGAGGCTGAAGTAGAACGACGCGAAGGTCGGGACGGCGAAGAGGATCACGTAGAGCACGGCCGACGGGATGTAGAACCAGGTCGGATAGGAGCTCGAGATCCCCTTGCGCGGGGGCTTGCGGACGCGGGGCGGCGCGGTCGCGGTGGCGGTCATGCGTTTCTCCGTCGAGTCGAGGTGGGCGGAGCCGGCCCGCGTGGGCGGCGGGCCGGCTCCCGGGGTCAGGCGAGGATCACCAGCCGTCGATGCCGAGCTGCTGAGCCTGCTTCTTGACGTCCTCGTCGTAGAGGGCCGCACCGTCGGCGGCGGGGCGGATGCCGCTGCCGACCTCGACCGTGATGTTCTCCAGGTTCGGGCCCTTGATGGGGGAGAGGAACTCGAGGGCCGGGTTGGTGGCGCCCTCGTCGAAGTAGACCTGCATGTCCTTCAGCAGGCCGGGCACGTCATCGGCCAGGCTGCAGGAGCTGATCGCGTACGGTCCGGACGGGACCATGGCGGTGTTCTGCACGTCGCATCCGGCATCCGAGTTGATGAAGGCGATGAACTTCTTGGCTGCGGCGAGCTTGTCACCCTCGGTGGTCTTGGGCACGTAGACCGCGTTGGGCAGCCACACCGTGAGCTTCGTGTCCTCGGCGTTCTGCGCGGGAAGCGGGAAGACACCGATGTCCTCGATGTTCTCGGGGTAGTTCTGCTGGAACGTCGAGACGATGCCGGTCAGGATCGGGTAGTGCGCTCCCTCGCCGGTGGCGACCATGCGCGCGCCGTCGTCGTAGAGGGCCGAGGCGAAGTCCTCGTTCCACCATCCGGCCTCGAACCCGGCCTCCTGGTTCGCGAAGCCGGCCAGAGCCGGCTCGTCGACGTACTTGCGCTCACCGGCCGTGTACTCGCTAGCCCAGTCCTCGTCCTGCGCGAGAACGTTGCCGAAGTCGCCGAGCACGAACAGCTGGCTCGTCCAGGTGTCGCCGTAGGTCTGGATGACCGGGGTGATGCCCGCGGCCTTGATCGCCTCGTTGTTGGCGGCGAACTCGTCCCAGCTGGTGGGGACCTCGAGGCCGAGGTCGGCGTAGATCTTCTTGTTGTAGACGACGGCTCCTGCCTGGGTGGCGCCGAACGGGGCGCCGTAGATGCCGTTGTCGGTCGAGACCACCGCGGTCATGGTGTCCTGCATGTCGCCGACCCATGCCTCGTCGGTGAGCGGCGCGAGGTTCTGATCGGGGTTGAGTGCCTGGAACAGCGAGCCCGAGTTGTACCAGAACAGGTCGGCCATCTCGCCCGTCGCGAGCTTCGTCTTCATGAGGTTGTCGCCCTCGGTGCCGGCGGGCTGGGACTCGACCTTGACGGTGATGTCGTCGTTCTCCTTCTCGAACGCCGCGATCATCGCCTCGGCCGATTCGACGTTCGTGCCCGAGTTGGGCACGAGGAACGTGATCTCGGTCTTGCCGTCGCTGCTGCCACCGCCGCCGGTGCTGCAGGCGGCGAGCGGGAGCGCGAGGGCGGCGACGCCTGCAGCGGCGACGAGGACCCTCCGGGTACGGGTGCTGTTCATCCTTTACCTCCATGTAAAAGCTGACTCCTGACGCGCCTCGTCCTCGAGGTCGCGCGGCGTTGAACCGAATCATTGAAACCATTCAACTCTGGGTAAGATACGACGATCCCGAGCGAGAGTCAACGGTTCGGGATGAAGTCGTGACCAATCTTGACTTTGCGTGTTGAAACCATTCAATATGGCACTGCGCGCCGTTGCGGATGCCGGCGCGATGCGACGACGCACACACCCGGAAGGACCACGCCATGGCGGCCACCCCCGATTCCACGCAGCTCGACGAGGCCACAGGGGTGGTGTCCCTCCGCTCTCAGCACGGCGCCGACCTCCTCGGCGTCCCCGGAGAGGGGCTGCGTCTGACCTGGCGCACCGAGAGCTCGCGACCCGGCGCCGCGCAGATCGCGTACCAGGTCGCTTCGGGTGCTCCCGGTGCGGAGCTCGCGCCGGCCGGGGTCGTGGAGTCCACGGCATCCGTCGCCGTCCCGGTCGGTGATCTCGCGCCCGGTGAGCGCCGGGCCTTCGCCGTTCGCATCGCGACGTCCGAAGGCTGGACGGCCTGGAGCGCGGAGCTCGTGATCGAGGCGGGCCTCACGCACGCCGAGCTCTCTGCCGCGGTGATCGGCATCCCCAGCGAGGTCGAGGGGCCCGTCGCGCTGCTGCGTCGCGTGTTCACGCTCGACACCGTCCCGGCTCGCGCCCGTCTGCGCCTCAGTGCGCTGGGCCTCGTCGACGCGTGGATCAACGGGGAGCGGGCGAGTTCCGCGCGCCTCACGCCGGGGTGGACCTCTTACCAGGAGCGCGTGCTGCTCGACACCCTCGATGTCACGGATCTGCTGCGCGAGGGCGAGAACGTCATCGTGCTCGAGGTCGGTGACGGCTGGTACCGCGGCCGCATGGGCTTCGCGAATCGCACGGAGATCTACGGTGACCGCTCGGGGGCGATCGCGCAGATCGATGCCGACGGCGAGGTGCTCGTCGCGACGACGGATGCCGGGTGGCGCGGTGGCTTCGGCGCGGTGCGGGGTGCGAGCATCTACGACGGCACCACGACCGACCTGCGCGAGAGCGCGACGGGGGTGCACACCCCGGAGTTCGACGACTCCTCGTGGACCGTGGCCGAGATCATCGAGAGCGACCCGTCACGTTTCGAGCCGCGCTCGGCACCGCCCGTGCGCATCGTGGCAGAGCTCGACATGCGCCGCACCGACCGCGAGAACGGCGTGCAATTCGACGCAGGGCAGAACGTGACCGGCTGGGTGCGCCTGGTCGTGCGGGGTGCAGCCGGCGACGTCGTCACGATCCGTCACGCCGAGATCCTCGAACCCTCCGGCGCTCTGCACACCGCTGCGCTGCGCACGGCGAGCGCGACCGACGTGTATACGCTCGACCGCGACGGCGAGCACGTGCTCGAGCCCCAGTTCACCTTCCACGGCTTCCAGCACGCCGAGGTCACCGGTGCCGCCGAGGTCGTCTCGGCCACCGCGATCGCGATCTCGAGCGACCTTCCGGCGCGGTCGAGCTTCCGCTCGGCATCCGACGCCCTCGACCGCTTCCACTCGAACGTGTTCTGGTCGCAGCGCGACAACTTCGTCTCGGTGCCCACCGACTGCCCGCAGCGCGACGAGCGCCTCGGCTGGACGGGTGACGCGCAGGCGTTCGCGGCGACCGCGAGCACCCTCATGGATGCCGAGGCGTTCTGGCGCAACTGGCTGCGTGACCTCGAGGTCGACCAGACCGACGAGGGCGGCGTCGCATCCGTGGTGCCCGACATCATCCGGTTCCAGGACATGCGCATGGGCGAGGGCCCCGTCAACAACATGGGCCGTGCGGGGTGGGCGGATGCCGCGACCATCGTGCCCTGGGCGGTGTACGAGTCCAGCGGCAGCGACGAGGTGCTGCACCAGCAGCTGCGCAGCATGCGGCGCTGGGTCGAGCATCTGCGGGCGCGCGCGGGCGACGACGTGGTGCTGCCGACCGAGCCGTTCCAGTACGGAGACTGGCTCGATCCGGATGCGCCGGGTGCCCGCCCGTGGCAGGCGAAGGTGTCGAGCGACTACGTCGCGAACGCCTTCTACGTGCACTCGGCACGGCTGCTCTCGAAGGCCGAGACGCTGGTCGGCGACGCCGCGAAGGCCGAGGAGTACGCCGCGCTCGCCGACCGGGTGGCCGCGGAGACCTGGAACCGGTGGGGTGAAGAGGCCATCACGACCCAGACCGGCGCGGCGCTCGCGCTCGAGTTCGACATCGCACCCCAGGCGGAGCGCACGAGGATCGCCGACGGACTGGCCGAGAACGTGCGCGCCGAGAACGGGCGAATCTCGACCGGATTCCTCGGCACCCCGCTCGTGCTGTTCGCGCTGTCGAACAACGGGCACCTCGACGAGGCCTACCTCATGCTGCTGCGCCGCGAAGCGCCGAGCTGGCTGTACCAGGTCGACCGCGGAGCCACCACGGTGTGGGAGCGCTGGGATGCGATCCTGCCCGATGGCAGCATCCACTCCGGGGCCATGGATGCCGGTTCCAAGGAGGAGGGCGGCAGCATGCTGTCGTTCAACCACTACGCCTACGGAGCCATGATCGACTGGGTGTACCGCACCGTGGCGGGGCTGGTCCCCGCCGAGCCCGGTTACCGGGTCGCACGTATCGCCCCGCGCCCCGCGGCCGGACTCGAGCACGCCACGGCGTCGATCGACACCCCCTACGGTCGCCTCGCCATCGACTGGCGGGTCGAGGGCGACACCTTCCACGCGACCGTGATGGTCCCGTTCGGCGCCACCGCCGAGCTCGACCTCCCGGTCTCCGAGAGCTCGACCGTCACGGTCGACGGAGCCGCGGCATCCGCCGTGCTCGATGCAGGAGAACACGAGATCACGGTGACGGCGCCCGCCGTCGCCCGACGATGAGAGGTGCAGGAACAACATGACTCTGACAGTCGCGCGCGTCGACGCTGACGCGCCGCACGGCAGCGATGCGGTCGCCGTCGCGTCACCGACGATCAGCTGGATCACCGAGACGGATGCCGAGGGGTGGACGCAGTCGCGTGCCGAGCTCGAGCTGGAGCTGGCGGGGGAGGTGCAGTCGCACACCGTCGAGGGGCGGGAGTCGGTGCGGCTGCGCTGGCCGTTCCGTCCGCTGCTGCCGCGGGAGGAGGCGCGGGTGCGGGTGCGGGTGACGGGCTCCGACGGCGCGGTGTCCGAGTGGAGCGAACCACGACGGATCGTCGCGGGCTTCCTGGCGGACGGCGAGTGGAGCGCGCGGACGATCGCGGTCGCGGAGCCGACGGGGCATGCGCAACCGGCCACGCTGCGCAGCACCTTCGCGATCGACGGCGAGGTGCGGCGCGCCACGCTGTACGCCACGGCGGTGGGCGTCTACCAGGCGTCGGTCAACAGCTCGGATGTCGATGACCAGGTGCTCAAGCCCGGGTGGACGCCGTACCACGCGCGCACCGTGCACGAGACGACGGACGTGACAGATCTGCTGCAGCAGGGCGAGAACACGATCGATGTGCGTCTCGCCGGCGCGTGGGCGACCGAGCGCTACGGCTTCCGCGAGAACGCCGCGACGGTGTACGAGGAGCAGCCGCGCTTCGCGGCCCAACTGCTGGTCGAGTACGCCGATGGGACGACGCAGACGCTGTTCACGGACGACTCGTGGCTGTCGGCGCCGAACGCCATCACGGCGAGCGGGCTGTACGCGGGAGAGGATCACGACGCCCGCCTCACAGCATCCGACTGGACGCCCGTCGCGGTCGTCGACGACGTTCCGGTGCCGGGTGCCAGGGTGTCTCCGTTCGTGCGCCGCATCGAAGAGATCGGCGTCGTCGAGGTCATCACGACGCCGTCCGGGAAGACGGTGCTCGACTTCGGTCAGAACCTCGTCGGACGTCTGCGCATCCGCGTGTCGGGTGAGGCGGGCACGGTGGTGACCCTGCGTCACGCCGAAGTGCTCGAGCACGGCGAGCTCGGGACCCGTCCGCTGCGCGCGGCCGCGGCGACCGATCGGTACACGCTGTCCGGAGAGGGCGTCGAGGAGTGGGAGCCGGAGTTCACCTTCCACGGCTTCCGCTACGCCGAGATCGACGGGTGGCCCGGCGCATTCGATCCGGCGGACGTGACCGCCGTCGTCATCCACAGCGACATGGAGCGCACCGGCTGGTTCGACACCTCCCACGCCCTCGTGCGTCAGCTGCACGAGAACGTCGTGTGGGGTCTGCGCGGCAACTTCCTGTACGTGCCGACCGACTGCCCGCAGCGCGATGAGCGTCTGGGGTGGACGGGGGACATCCAGGTGTTCGCGCCGACCGCGAGCTTCCTCTACGACGTCCGCGGATTCCTGGACTCCTGGTTGCGCGACCTCGAGATCGACCAGATCGACGGCGTGGTGCCGTTCGTCGTGCCGAACGTTCTCGGCGCGGCTCGCCCCGCCGCCGCCTGGGGAGACGCCGCCGCCGTGGTGCCGACCGTGCTGCATGAGCGGTTCGCCGACCTCGAGACCGTCGAGCGCCAGTTCGACAGCATGAGGGCGTGGACCGATGCGATCGTCGGCTACTCCGGCGACCGTCGACTGTGGGAGGGGATGTTCCAGTTCGGCGACTGGCTCGACCCGGATGCTCCGCCCTCGCACCCCGCGAAGGCGAAGACCTCTGCCGACATCGTGGCCTCGGCGTACGTCTTCCGCTCGGCGGATCTCACGGCCCGCGCCGCCGCCCTGCTCGGGCGTGACGAGGAGGCCCTGGAGTACGGGCGCATCGCGGAGGAGGTGCGTCAGGCGTTCCTCGCGGAGTACGTCACCCCGTCGGGGCGCATGGTCTCGGATGCGCAGACCGCGTATTCGCTTGCGATCGTGTTCGACATCGTCGAGCCCGAGCGTCGACAGGCCCTCGGAGACCGGCTCGCGGAGCTCACGCGGCTCAGCGGTTACCGCATCGGCACCGGATTCGTGGGCACCCCGATCATCCAGGACGCGCTGACCCGCACCGGTCACCTCGACACCGCGACCCGGCTGCTCACGCAGACCGAGAACCCGTCGTGGCTGTACCCGGTGACCATGGGCGCGACGACGATCTGGGAGCGGTGGGATTCGATGCTGCCGGACGGGACGATCAACCCCGGGCAGATGACGTCGTTCAACCACTACGCGCTGGGTGCGATCGCCGACTGGCTGCACCGTTCGGTGGCGGGGCTGGCTCCCGCTGAACCCGGATACTCGCGCCTGAGCATCCAGCCGCATCCGCTCGACGGGTTCGACTTCGCCGAGGCCGCGCACCGCACGCCGTACGGCGAGGCGCGAGTGCGGTGGGACCGCACGGCAGACGGCATCGTCGTCGAGGCCGTCGTGCCGGCGAACACCGAGGCCGATGTGGTGCTGCCCGACGGGACGCGTCACACGGTCGGCTCGGGAACGCATCGGTGGACATCGGATGCTCCGGCCGCGGCTGACGCACCCGCCGAGGTCGGCCTCGCGTCGAGCCTGGCGGCGATCGTCGACGACCGCGAGGCGTACGGGGCGATCCTCGAGGTGCTGGGCGAGCTGCGCCCGGCGATCGCCGAGGACTTCCGCGACAACACGGAGTGGAGCGATCGGCTCACGCTCGGCGAGCTGTTCGCGCGGCTGCTCGGGCCCGAGCCGCGAGCCGCGGTGGAGAAGCGACTGGAGGAGCTGAGCGCGCAGCGCGCGTGACGGCGGTGCGGGCCGCGTCGGACTGAGTCCGCGTCGGCCTGCACTCCCATCGCCGGCCTGAGAATAGGTCAACCGCACGAGATCATGACGGATGCTGCTGGGGTGGTCCGCGTGTCGTGGAGTTGGTCCCTGTTCCTTTCGTGTCAGGCCGCGTTCGCGGCGGGTTGTGTGGTGAGCCGGGTCAGGGTCTCGGCGGGTGTCGTG
>NZ_JBJDRJ010000040.1:0-35738 GCF_044987415.1 Microbacterium sp. ZW T5_45
GCTTGACTGCCGCGGAACGCTCTTCCATCGAATAGTGCTCACCCGCACGCCGCGCCCGCGGCCTATCTCGTTCGTTCATCAAAATCACCCGAGAACAAGACTCCACCAAAACCGGGTCACCCCAGTGGCGGTCGGTCTCACGAGAAGAGGTCGGTCTCAGCGGCGCCGACGGGCGAACGTCCGCTGCTGCAGGAGCGTCGATCGCGGCGACTCAGCGCTGGTCGGACGTGAGGCCGAGCAGCTCCAAAGGATGCGTCAGCCGCCACCAGGCGGTCGGCCCCTCGACGTCCTGCGCGAGCGACAGAGAACTCGTCGCCGAGTTCAGCGGGCCGGTGGTCGTCAGTTCGCCGACTGTGTCGCCCTCGTCGCGGCTCTCGCCCAGGTCGAACGAGAGCGCCGTGGTCGCGGTCGCAGCGTTCCACAGCACGACATCGGAGTCCGCATCCGTGACGATGTCGATGGGCTCGCCCCACAGCGTGTCGACCGTGCCGACGACAGTTCCGGCGGGAACGACCGGAAGCTGCGCCTGCAACGCAGCCTCCACCTGGGCGAACAGCGACCGAGTCGCCTCCAGCCGGGACTCGTTGTCGGCCTGAGTCAGCACCGCCGCGTACAACCGGACGGTCGTGTCGTCGACCGAGACGTTCTTCGCAGTGAGGAGGTTCCAGCTGTCGTAGAGCGTGCCGGTCTTCACCCCCACGACACCGGGATCGGCCAGCATCCCGTTCGTGTTGTTCACCACTCCGGCACCCGGCAGATCCACCGAGGGGGTGCCGACGATCTCCGCGAACACCGGATTCTGCATGGCGACTTCGGCCACCGCGACGAGCGCGTCGGGAGTCGCGGTGTTGCGTTCATCGAAACCGGAGGGCGTCATGATCGTGATGCCCTGGATCCCGCGGTCGCTCAGCCACTTCTCGGCGGCGGCCGCGAACGCGGCATCCGTTCCCCAGATGTCGCGCGTGAGGCGATCGATGTAGTTGTTGGCCGAACCGAGCAGCACGCCCTGCAGCATCTGATACTCGGTGAGCGATCCGTTCACCGGCACGTCGAGCGCCGACTGATCGCTGCGGAGATACGTCATGTACGACTGGCTGTCGGCGCGCGT
Source organism: Microbacterium sp. ZW T5_45 (assembly GCF_044987415.1). Taxonomy (NCBI): domain Bacteria; kingdom Bacillati; phylum Actinomycetota; class Actinomycetes; order Micrococcales; family Microbacteriaceae; genus Microbacterium; species Microbacterium sp. ZW T5_45. The sequence continues at coordinate 1,109 of NZ_JBJDRJ010000040.1, forward strand.
GAACGAGTACGACTGACCCTGCTCACCCGGCGCAAGCGGTTGGCGATCGAGCACCATCATCGCGCTGATCACCTTCGTGATGCTCGCGATCGCCGACGCATCGACCGTCGACGACACCGTGCTCAGACCGGCGATACCCACCGCTGCGCTGCCTTGCGCGGGCCAGGTGATCTCGGCCGCCGGTGCGGCGACCGGCGTGACCTCCACCGACTGCACCGTCGGCGCGACCTCGTGCAGCGGCCAGAGCAGAGCGGCCCCGGCGTACGAAGCGACCAGGCCGACCAGCACGCCGACCGGCACCAGGAACCCCGCGCGCGCGACGGCCGGTTGCAGCCTCGCACCCGCCCAGAGAGAGGTGGCCGACGCTTCAGGTGCTGCGGCGTCGGTGTGATCGGCGACCTCGGTCGGGTCAACCCAGGTCAACGCCGTCGCGCCCGCGCCTTTCGGCGCCCAGCGCGCGGCGCGGGAACCGTCCGGCGTCATCAGCGCCTCGAGCTCGTCGTCCAGGTCATCGGCGTCTGTCGGCGCGTTCGGTGTGCCCGAGAAGTCGGAATCCGCCACGGATGCGGGGACTACGGATCCCAGGACGACGGATGCCGCCGGGACGGGGGTCGTCGCGGACACTCCCGACACGCCGACCAGACCGGCCTCGGTGCTCGACGGCGCGGCATCCGGGTGCGCGTGATCCGACGAGGCGGTACTCGACGGCGGCACGGCATCCGGCACCGGAGCAGCCGACGTCACACCACCGGTCACCACAGCATCCGCCCGCGAGTCGTCCGCTGACGCCGCGGCGTCGACCGACAGGAGCCCGCCATCCGACGCGCCCGACGGCGCCTCGACGGCGTCGTCGGCCGCGGGCGCGGAGCCCTGCGGCAGGGTCGGATCGGGAGCGGTCACCTGATCACGGTACCGAACTCTCCTCTCAGAACCCCGTCGTGACGAGATGCGGACACAGGAGTGTCCGATCTCGGTAAGATCGTGAGCACAACCACGGGAGTCCGGCGAGCCGGGCTGAGAGGGAGCGAATCGCGCTTCGACCGTCGAACCTGATCCGGATCATGCCGGCGCAGGGAGGAGTTCAGATGAGTACGTCCACGTCCGCATCCACCGCGAAGGCGTCCGCCGCCACCGCCCGCTCGCCGTGGCGCTGGCGCGTCGTCGACATCGTCGTCGCCGCTGTCCTCGGCGTCGCGATCGGCCTCGTCTTCTGGGGCTGGAACACGATCGGCTACGCCTGGTTCACCGCGGCCGACGGCCTGACCCCCGGCCTCGGCGGTATCGCCGTGGGCATCTGGCTGCTCGGTGGTGTCGTCGGCGGTCTGGTGATCCGCAAGCCCGGTGCGGCGCTCGTCGTCGAGCTCGTCGCCGCGATCGTGTCGATGCTCATCGGCAACGTGTGGGGCGTCTCGACCGTGCTCTCGGGCATCGTGCAGGGCCTCGGCGCCGAGCTGATCTTCGCGCTGTTCCTCTACCGTCGATTCGGCCTCCCTACGGCCGCTCTCGCAGGTGTCGGCGCGGCCGCCGCCGCCTGGGTATTCGAGTTCTTCTACGGCAGCTCGCCGAACATCCTCAAGTCGCTCGAGTTCAACGCGATCTACCTCGGCACGCTCATCGTGTCTGGCGCGATCCTCGCGGGCGTCGTCGGCTGGCTGCTCGTCCGCGCCCTCGCCGCGAGCGGCGCGCTCAGCCGGTTCGCGGCCGGTCGAGAACACCTCCGCGAGGTCTGACGTGGCGTCCGCCATCCCGGCTCGCGTGCAGGCGGCGGGCTGGGGGTGGCGCTACGCCGGTCGAAAGCTCCCCGCCGTCAGCGACGTCACCTTCACGATCGAGCCCGGCGAGCGCGTGCTGCTGCTCGGCGCCTCGGGAGCAGGCAAGTCCACGCTGCTCGCCGGCCTCGCCGGGGTGCTCGGCGATGAAGACGAGGGCGTGCGCTCCGGCGCGCTGCTGATCGACGAAGCATCACCCGAGGCGAGTCGCGGCCGCGTCGGCCTCGTGTTGCAGGACCCGGATGCCGGAATCGTGCTGTCGAAGGTCGGCGACGACGTCGCGTTCGGATGCGAGAACCTCGGCGTCCCGGCATCCGGCATCCCCTCCCGAGTGACCGCCGCGCTCGAGGCGGTCGGACTCGACGTGCCGCTCGACCGGCCGACGGCGGCGCTCTCGGGTGGACAGAAGCAGAGGCTCGTCCTCGCCGGCGCGCTCGCGATGCGACCGGGGCTGCTGCTGCTCGACGAGCCCACCGCGAACCTCGATCCCGAGGGCGTGCGCGAGGTGCGCGCGAGTGTGGAGAGTGCGGTGGATGAGACCGGCGCCACGCTCGTCGTCGTCGAGCACCGCACCCCCGTCTGGGCCGACCTCATGACGCGGGTGATCGTGCTCGCGGCCGATGGCGGGCTGCTTGCCGACGGGGATCCCTCGCGGGTGTTCGCAGAGCACGGGCGAGCCCTGGCGGAAGCCGGGGTGTGGGTCCCGGGGGCGGAGATCGATCTGCCGGTGCTCGGCGACGTCGACCGCGCCGATCTGCTGTCGGCGAGCGGCCTGGCGATCGCCCGCGACCCGCGCGCCATCGTGCAGTCGGGCCTCGAGGTGCACGTGCCGCGCGCGAGCGCGACGGTCATCACCGGCCCGAACGGCGTGGGCAAGTCGACCCTGGCGCTCACACTCGCCGGGCTCATCCCCGAGCAGTCGGGGCAGGTCTCCGCGGCCCCCGAGCTCGCCGGGCGTCGCGGCATCCGCCCGTTCCGCTGGAGCTCACGCGAGCTGCTCACCCGGATCGGCACCGTCTTCCAGGAGCCGGAGCACCAGTTCCTCACACGAACCCTGCGTGACGAGCTCGCCGTCGGACCGCGCGCGCTCGGCTGGGATCGGGCGCGAACGGATGCCGTTGTCGACGACCTTCTCGACCGGTTGGGTCTCGCACCTCTCGCGCTCGCGAACCCCTTCACTCTGTCGGGCGGGCAGAAGCGTCGGCTCTCGGTCGCCACCGTGCTCGCCGCCTCGCCCGAGGTGATCGTGCTCGACGAACCCACGTTCGGACAGGACAGGCGCGGATGGATCTCGCTCGTCGCGCTGCTGCAGGAGGAGATCATGCGCGGGCGGGCGGTGATCGCCGTCACGCACGACGACGCCGTCATCAGACACCTCGGCGGGCACCGCATCGAGCTCGCAGCGAGCGGCATCCGATGAGGGCGTGGCTCGGCGGGGTGAATCCCGTGACGAAGATCGTCCTCGCGCTGCTGCTGTCGGTGCCCCTGTTCGCCTCGATCGATGTCGTCAGCGCGGTCGCGGCCATCGCGCTGCAGCTGCTGTGCCTTCCGCTCACCGGGCTACGGCTCGTGACGGTGCTGAAACGCCTCGCCCCGATCGCGCTGTTCGCCCCGATCGCCGGCCTCAGCATGCTGCTGTACGCGGAGCCCGGCGGGCGGCTCTACTGGACCTTCGGCTTCGCCGCCATCAGCGACGACTCGATCGGCCTTGCCATCGCGGTGAGCCTGCGCGTGATCGCACTCGGGCTGCCGACGATCCTGCTGTTCGGGCGGACGGATCCCACACAGCTGGCGGATGCTCTCGCGCAGGTCGCGAAGATGCCCAGCCGGTTCGTGCTCGGCATCCTCGCCGGCACCCGGATGCTGGGGCTGTTCCTCGACGACTGGCGCACCATGGCACTCGCACGTCGGGCACGCGGAGTCGGGGATCGCGGCGCGGTGCGGAGGTTCTTCTCGATGGCGTTCGTGCTTCTCGTGTTCGCCGTGCGTCGCGGCACGAAACTGGCGATGGCGATGGAGGCGCGCGGGTTCGGTTCCGACATCCCTCGCACCTGGTCGCGGCCGTCGCGGCTGCACGCACGCGACGGGGTGGCGCTGCTGGGCGGCGTCGCGATCATGGCACTTGCGCTCGCTGCTGCGGTGCTCGCGGGCACCTTCCGCTTCGTCTGGAGTTGAAGCCGGGCCGGTTCCGCCTTCAGAACTCCGGAGAAATGATGCGGATCGAGCCGAGCCGGGGTGATCTCGGGCGGGAGATCTCCGGAGTTCTGAGGTCACGCGTCAGAGCAGCTCGCGCAGCGCCGCCTCCAACACCGCGGCATGAGTGTGCACAGGGTCGTGCGCGGCGTAGACGAGCGTGACGACCGGATGGTGTCGCAGCTCGGTGGCCAGTTCGCGCAGTGCCGTCGCGGACTGTCCGGCGAGCTGTGCCCGATAACGATCCGCATACAGGCCCCAGTCGCTTTCCGGTGCCGTATGCCAGTCGCGTCGCAACTCGGACGAAGGCGCTGTCTCCTTCGCCCAGAGGTCGATCGCGGCACGCTCCTTCGAGACGCCTCGGGGCCAGAGCCGGTCGACGAGAACGCGGAAGCCGTCATCCTCGGAGACGGTGTCGTAGGCTCGCTTGCGACGCAGGTCCATGAGTGTCAGCCAACACCTTTCGATGTGCCGCCGCCACCGGCGAAGTTGACACTTGGATTCACCTAGACTGGTACTGCGTTTCACGATTCGCGACGTTCGAGGGAGAACTCATGCAGATCGCAGGGCAGGGTGCGCTCATCACGGGCGGCGCCTCAGGACTCGGGCTGGCGACGGCCCGTCGACTGGTCGCCGCGGGTGGCCACGTCACGATCGTGGATCTGCCCTCCTCCCAGGGCGCGGAGATCGCGGAAGAACTCGGCGGGCTGTTCGTCCCGGCCGACGTCACGAGCGTCGACGAGGTCCACGACGCCGTGGCCGCTGCTCAGGCCGCGGCGCCACTGCGCATCGTCGTGAACTGCGCCGGCATCGCACCGCCCGCCAAGGTGCTCGATCGCGAGGGCAACCCGGCGGTGCTCGCCGACTTCGAGCGCATCATCCGGATCAACCTCGTCGGCACCTTCAACGTGCTGTCGCAGGCCGCCGCCGTCATCGCCAAGAACGATCAGACCGAATCGGACGACCGCGGCGTCATCATCAACACCGCCAGCGTCGCCGCGTTCGACGGCCAGATCGGCCAGCCGGCATACTCCGCGTCGAAGGGCGGGGTGCACGCGATGACGCTTCCCGTCGCACGGGAGCTCGCACGCCACGGCATCCGGGTCTGCACGATCGCGCCCGGCATCATGGAGACCCCCATGCTCATGGGGCTGCCGCAGGCCGCGCAGGACTCGCTCGGGCAGCAGGTGCCGTTCCCCTCGCGCCTCGGGCGTCCTGACGAGTACGCGGCGCTCGCGCAGCACATCGTCGAGAACCCGTACCTCAACGGTGAGACGATCCGACTCGACGGCGCGATCCGGATGGCGCCGAAGTGACCCCGCGACACAGCCTGAAGGAGGCCTCATGACACTGGCAGGCAAGACCATCCTCATGTCCGGCGGCAGCCGCGGCATCGGACTCGCGATCGCGCTGCGCGCAGCCCGTGACGGCGCGAACATCGCGCTGCTCGCCAAGACCGACACCCCGCATCCGAAGCTCGAGGGCACCGTGCACTCGGCGGCCGAGCAGATCCGTGAGGCCGGTGGTCAGGCGTTGCCGATCGTCGGCGACGTCCGCCTGGACGACGACATCACCGAGGCCGTGCTGAAAGCGCAGGGCGAGTTCGGCGGCATCGACATCGTGATCAACAACGCCAGCGTGATCGACCTCTCCCGATCGCTCGAGCTCGCCGCGAAGAAGTACGACCTCATGCAGGACGTCAACGTCCGCGGCACGTTCCTGCTGTCGCGCGCCGCCGTGCCGATCCTGAAGGATGCCGCGAACCCGCACATCCTCTCGCTCTCGCCGCCCCTGAACCTCAGCCCGAAATGGCTCGGCGCGCACACCGGCTACACGCTCGCGAAGTACGGCATGACGATGGCGACGCTGGGTCTGGCCGCCGAGTTCGCCGCCGACGGCATCGCCGCGAACACCCTGTGGCCGCGCACCACCATCGCGACCGCCGCGGTGCAGAACCTGCTCGGCGGGGATCGGGTGATGGCCGCGAGCCGCACACCAGAGATCTACGCGGATGCCGCCTACGCGGTGCTGACGAAGCCGGCGCGCGAGTACACGGGCCAGACGCTCATCGTCGAGGACGTGCTCGAAGTCGACGGCGTCACGGACTTCTCGGGGTACGCCGCAGTGCCGGGAACGCCCGACGACCGGCTGTTCCCCGACATCTTCCTGGACTGAGCGCCGGTCGCTTCCGGAACCGGCGCGTCACTTAGGGGGCCGCTGCGACGGATGCCGGACGTTTCGCGGCGCTCTCGTCCGGAAAGTGGCGTGTCGGCCCCCGAAGTGGTGACGCGGTGGGAGCCGACGAACCCGTGGCAGCGCACCATTTCGGGGGCCCGGGCGGCGGATGCCGGACGTTCTCGGCCTTCCGGTCCTGCAACTGGCGTGTCGGCCCCCGAAGTGGTGGTGCTGCGGGAGCGCCAGGAGACCCTGCCGGGTGCGGGTGCCGGTGCCGGGTGCCGCGTGCCCCGTGCCGCGGCGCCACGCGCCTCAGAACAGCAGGTAGACGGCGCCCACCACCGTCAGGGCGATGACGATGCGGTCGAACAGCTGCTGCGGCATCCGCTTGGCGACTCGCAGACCGACCAGCGCCCCGATGACGACGAGCGGCGCGAGCACGAGGTCCATGAGCAGTACATGCGCCTCGAAGAGCCCGAGGCCCGCGAGGAACGGGATCTTCACGAGGTTCACGATCGCGAAGAACCACGCCGAGGTGCCGAGGAAGACCTGCATCGGCGTGCGCGTCGCGAGGAAGTACATCGACATCACGGGACCGCCGGCGTTCGCGACCATCGTGGTGAAACCGCCGAGTGTGCCGTAGGCGGCCGCGACGACGACGCCCGACGCCTCCTTCTTCGACGCGCGGTAGCGCCGCCACAGCGTCACCGCGATCATCAGCAGGAGGATGACGCCGATCGCGCGCCGCACGACGCCGTCGCCCGCGAGCGCGAGGAACGCGTATCCCAGCAGCAGGCCGGCGACCACGGCGGGCGCGAGCCTCAGCAGCGTCGGCCAGTGCGCATGCCGACGGTAGGCGATCAGCGCGAAGACGTCGCCGACGATGAGGAGCAGCAGCATCGCCGCCGTCGATGTGCGCGCCGGCAGCACGGTCGCGAACAGCGCGATCGCGAGGATGCTGCCGCCGGGGAGCGCGGTCTTCGAGATGCCGATCGTGACGGCGGCCACAGCGAGCAGGGCCCACGCCCAGGGGAGCAGGTCGATCACGAGCGAGCGTCGATCTCGGCGACGATCTCGTCGTAGCCGCGTGCGGCGGCGAGATCCCGCGGCAGAACGCCGTCGCCGTCGCGGATCGTCACGTCGGCTCCTCCGGCGATGAGAGCGCGCACGACCTCGACGTAGGCATCCGATCCGTCGCCCAGCACGATCGCCTCGTGCAGGGCGGTCCAGTTCAGATCGTTGATGTGGTTAGGGTCGGCGCCGGCCTCGAGCAGGATCTCGACCGTCGCGAGCAGTCCGCGCTCGGATGCCGGGATCAGCGCGGTGCCGCCGAACCGGTTCGTGCTCGCCAGGTCGGCGCCGTTCTCCAGTGTCAGCCGGAGGATCTCGTCATGTCCGCGGGCACCCGCGTAGAGGTACGCCGAATCCTGGATGTCGTCCTTCGCGTTGACGTCGGCACCGGCCTCGATGAGCACGCGCGCCGCCGCGAGGTGGTTCTGCTTCGTCGCGGTGACGAGCGCGGTCATGCCGCCCTCGCCGCGTGCCTCGAGATCGGCGCCGGCGTCGATGGCGGTGCGCACGGCGTCGGCGTCGCCGGCGCGTGCCGCCGAGAGCAGGTCACGGGTGGCGGGGGACATGGATTCCTCTGCGGTGGGTGCGGGTGGGAGCGTGGATGCGAGCGGTTGCGTGCTCGTGGCGGTGGTCGTCGCGTCGGGGGAGGGGGCGCATGCAGCGAGGGTCAGCGCGCCGAGCGCGAGGGCCGTGGCCGGCAGCATCCGTCGGTGTCGCATAGAGGGTCAGAACGTGCCCGGTGTCCAGTGGTCGATCACGCGCTTGGACTCGGCGAGCCCGAGACGGGACTGCTCGCGCACCAGCTTGATCGCCTCGATCGGACGGCCGGCGGCGAGCAGGGAATCGATCTCGGCGGCGACGGATGCCGGGAGCGAGGCACGGAAGGACGCGGGATCCTGCGGCTGAACCGCCGGAACGATCGGCACCGCCGTCGTGCCGGGTGCCCATCGATCGATGCGGTCCTTCGCATCGGCGAGCCGGGTGCCCGTCGCGTCGCGGTAGACCTTGATGGCCTCGATCTTCTTCCCCGCGGCGAGCAGGCGATCGACCTCGGCTGAGGCGTCGGGGCCGATCGGGACTTCGATGCGCGGGGCGGCCGGAGCGCTGCTCCGTCGTGCGGAGCTCCTCGTCGCGACGACACCGACGAGCACGAGCAGCACGACGATCACGATCGCGATGATGACGAGGGTCTCCATCCGGCCAGTCTACGAGCGGACAGTGTTCGCGTAGCCAGCCGTTTCCCACCGGGCACCGCGTACCCTGGAACCTATGACCGATACTCCCCGCACGCGCCCGACGCGACCGGCAGCCGCGTCCCAGCTGGGAGGCATTCGCGAGACGAAGACTCCGCAGGTGCGCCCCCGCACCGAGGGCTGGACGCAGCAGAAGGACGCCGAAGGCCGCCCGCTGCTGCAGTTCGCGAGCCCCAAGCGCGGCAAGCCGCCGGTGCACCTCGCCGACCTCACGCCTGCCGAGCGCATCGAGAAGGTGAAGGAGCTGGGCCTTCCCGGGTTCCGCGCCAAGCAGCTCGCGACCCACTACTTCACGCACTACACCTCCGATGCCGCGCAGATGACCGACCTCCCGGCCGGCATCCGCGACGATCTCGTCGCCGGCATGCTGCCGCCGCTGCTGACCGAGGTGCGACGCCTCGAGACCGACCGCGGCGACACGATCAAGTTCCTGTGGCGTCTGCACGACGGAGCCCTCGTCGAGTCGGTGCTCATGCGCTACCCGGGCCGCATCACGCTGTGCGTCTCGTCGCAGGCCGGCTGCGGCATGAACTGTCCGTTCTGCGCCACCGGCCAGGCGGGGCTCACGCGCAACATGTCGACGGCCGAGATCGTCGACCAGATCGTGCGGGCGAATCGCCTCATCGCTGAGGGCGGGCTCGGCGGCAAGAAGGCCGACGACCATTCCATGGAGCGCGTGTCGAACATCGTGTTCATGGGCATGGGCGAGCCGCTCGCCAACTACAAGCGGGTGATGGATGCCGTGCGCATCATGGTCGCCAAGCAGCCGGAGGGGCTCGGCATGAGCGCCCGCGGCATCACGGTGTCGACCGTCGGTCTCGTCCCCGCGATCAAGAAGCTCGCCGAAGAGAACATCCCGGTGACGTTCGCGCTGTCGCTGCACGCCCCTGACGATCATCTGCGCGACGAGCTCATCCCGGTGAACTCGCGGTGGAAGGTCGACGAGGCGCTCGACGCGGCCTACAACTACTACGAGAAGACCGGTCGCCGCGTGTCGATCGAGTACGCGCTGATCAAGGACATGAACGATCATGCGTGGCGCGCCGACCTGCTGGCGGAGAAGCTGAACCAGCGGGGGCGCGGCTGGGTGCACGTGAACCCGATCCCGCTGAACCCGACGCCCGAGTCGGTCTGGACCTCGTCCGAGAAGGACGTGCAGGACGAGTTCGTCCGCCGCCTCAACGACGCCGGCATCCCGACGACCCTGCGCGACACCCGCGGCAAGGAGATCGACGGCGCCTGCGGGCAGCTGGTCGCGACCACCGAGGACGAGGCCGCGGCGGCGTCGCTCGCCTGAGAAGCCCGTGCTTCGGGCGCTCGGCGCTCTTGGGCCCTCGTGCCTTCGGTGGACGTCCACGCCCCCGCTGATTCACGCGAATCAGCGGGGGCGTCGGCGTTCAGCGGGGGCGTCGGCGGAGAACCGGAGCGGGTTCTGGGGTGCGGTTGGTTCTGCCACGCGCGTGGTCTGCGGGTGGTCAGCGCGCCGCAACGAGCGGTGCGGATGCCGGCCGTCCGGCGCGATCCCGGATGCCGTCGCGCTCACCGAGCTTCGCCGCGCTGGCGAGCCACGACTCGATGCGTTCGGGGCTCGCGGTCTTGACCCCCAGCATCCGATGTGTGCTGACCGAGCGGACGCCGCAGAAGCGGAGCGTGTTGCGGGCGACCTGCGCCTGCGCCGGCAGGCCCGTGAAGGGTGCGGCGTACCAGGGCGTGTCTGCGAGCAGCAGCAGTCGGCCGCGCCGCGCAGGCAGAAGCCCGATCGGCAGGCCGCGGGGCGAGTAGCGGTACTCCTGCTGCGGAAGCAGTGCCCGATCGAAGAAGCCCTTCAGCAGCGCGGGGACCGATCCCCACCACAGCGGCGTGACGACGACCACGGTGTCGGCCTCGGCGAGTGCGGCCTTCGCGTCGACGAGATCGGGCTCGAGGATCATGCGTCGGTGGTACCCGAAGCGCAGGTGGGGGTCGAAGTCGAGGTCGCGCAGCGCGAGCACGCGGGCGTCGCCGTGCGCGTCGGCGTAGCGCTGCGCGATCGACGTGGTGAGCGATTCTGCGAAGGGGTGGCCATCGATCACGAGAGCGGTCATTCCGAATTCCAATCTTGACAGTGTCACTTAGCTGGACAGTGTCAAGATAGGAGAGGATGTTGCGCATGTCAAGTTCGAAGAGCGGCTACCACCACGGCGATCTCGCCCGCGCTCTGGAGGATGCCGCGATGCAGCTGCTCGAGCGGATGCCGGCGGCGGACATCAGTCTTCGAGAGGTTGCACGCGCCGCGAATGTGAGCCACAACGCGCCGTATCACCACTTCTCGGATCGGCTCGGACTGCTCAAGGCGATCGCCGAACGCAGCATGGCGGAGTTGCTCGCGGCGGTCACCGCGGCCGTTGATGGAGCCCGCACGCCTCGCGCAGCCCTCATCGACGCGGGTGCGGCGTACATCCGCTTCGCGGTCGAGCATCCGCACGCCTTCGATGCCGTGTACGACCCGACCGTGTGCGTCCCCGGTGCACCGACGGCGACCATGGCCCCGCTGATCGACGCACTCGAGCGGGTGCTCGCCGAGGGGGCGGCATCCGTGGGACTCGACGCTGCGACCGACCCGCTCTCGCTCTGGTCGCTGATCCACGGCCTGGGGACTCTCGCCGCCGCCGGTCACTTCGCGCTCGACGACGCCCTCGTCGCGCACGAGGCCGCGGTGGATCGGCTGCTCGCCTCCGTCGGCTGAGGCCTCGTCGAGTTCACGTGCATTCGGCGAGTGCATGGGACGTTCGCGTCGGGATGCCGTGCACTCGACAGCAACCTGTGCACTCGGCGACGAACGGAACACGACAGGCGACGCAGAGGGAACCTGGACGCCGCTCAAAGCTCCCGTCCACGGGACGCACAGGCGGGATTCCGTACCGTAGACGGATGCCCTACTCCGCTCACCGACCTGGTCGCTACGACTCGCAGGGTCGGATCATCCTCGACGGCGAGCCCGACGCCGTGACCGAGGACCTCGAGTTCCTGCGCGAGTTCGAGCCCACGGGATCGCCCGCGACGGAGCCCACGACCTCGGCCGCGCCGCGCGACGACACGATCCCAGAGGCGGATGCCGCAGCACAGCCCGCGCCACGGATGAAGGCCCCGAAGCCGCCGCGCGTCCCGCGCGAGAAGAAGCCCCGCGTGCCCGGTTCGCGCCTGCGCACCCTGGCGATCCTCGGCGGCGCCGAGGGGCAGATCCTCGATCGCGTGCCTGGCGAGACCCCGCGATTCGTGCAGATGTTCTTCGTCCTCGCCGGCACCGCCCTGGTCTCGGCGATCTCGATGCTCTTCGCCCTCACCACCGGCGTGCGGGCCGCGATCTGGCTCGCCGTGCCGCTCGCGATCGTGTGGGCGCTCATCATCTTCAACCTCGACCGGTTCCTCACCTCGACCATGGCGTCGACGAAGAACGTCTGGCGGCTGATCGGTCTCGGGATCCCCCGCGTGGTGATGGCTGCGATCATCGGCTTCGTGGTCGCCGAGCCGCTCGTGCTGCAGATCTTCCACAACGACATCGCACGCGAGGTCGCCTCCACGAACATCACCCAGTCGCAGTCCGACCAGGAGGCGCTCGAGTCCGGCCCCGAGAAGATCGCTCTCGATGCGGCATCCGCTCGCCTCGCCGAACTCCAGAACCAGGCCGCGACCGGCATCGTCGCCGGCACCGACTCGGCGTCGGCGAGCGAATCGGCCGCGCAGGCGACCGTCGACGACCTCACGGCCAAGATGACCGATCAGCAGGCCGTGATCGATCAGGCCCGCATCCTGTACCAGTGCGAGCTGACCGGCGAGGGCGCAGGCACCGTCCCCGGGTGCACCGGGGTGAACGGCGAGGGCGCGAGCTCGGATGCCGCCCAGGCTCAGCTCGCCGAGGCGCAGCAGACCTACGACGCGCTCGCGGCTCAGTTGCGCACCGCGAACGACGAGCTCGCCGCGGCCAGCACCTCGGCCAAGGAGAACACCGCGACGTCGGAGGCGCAGAACCGCACCGAGGCGCAGGCCCAGCTGCCCGCTGCGCAGACCACGTACGACTCCGCGCTCGCCGCGTACAACGCCAGGGCGGATGCCGTCGCCCAGGGCAATGCTGGCGCCGTCGGTCTGCTCAGTCAGATCAGCGGCCTGAACCGGCTGGCCGAGAAGGAGCCCACGATCTTCTGGGCGCACTGGCTCATCGCCGCGCTGTTCTTCATGATCGAGCTGCTGCCGGTGATCGTGAAGGTGCTCACCTCCTACGGCGAGCCCACCCTCTACGAGCGTGCCGCGGCCATCCGCAAGCAGGTCGCTCTCGACCGGGTGACCGCCGACGGCTTCCGCGATCGCGCGGACATCGTGGTGGCGCAGTCGCAGGCGATACACGAGACCGCTCAGCAGCCGGAACCGGACGCCGCAGCTGCGGCACCGCAGACCCGGGCGGATCGCCGAGAGGAGCGCGCGCTGCCGGCCCAGGTCTGATCGGATTCCCCTCCCGTTTCAGGCCCGCTCGCTGCGGCGAGTCGCCGTGCCGCCGACCCGGTGCGTCGCCGGTGCCCGCACTCGGAGGATGTCCAGCCAACGCCCCTACGGTGACCGGATGACCTCCCGGCGCCCTGCGATCACCGTGTCCGTCATCGGCGTCCTCGCCGTCGTGCTGTATGCGACGCTCGGGGCGGTGCAGATCCTCGTGCTCAACCCGCTGGCTGCAGTGCCGGGGAAGAGCATCGCGGAGATCCGTGCGGGGATGAGCGAGGCAGGTGAGGTCATCGACACCGGGATGGTGCTCGGGATCTTCGGACTCGGCGTCCTGATCGCGCTCGGCGTGGCCGCTCTCGCGATCAAGGATGCTGCGCCCGCGCGGCTGACAGTGCTCCTGTACTGCGCCGTGCTCGTGATGGGTGCGCCCGCCTACTTCATCGCCTCGTTCGGTCCGGGGATGAGCCTCGCCGACGCCTACGGCATCAGTGGTGGCGACTACTCCCCGTGGGCGCGGCCGCTCTACGTCGCCAGTCTCTTCGCTCTCGGTACGGCGATCACCCTCGCGGTGACGTTCGCCTGGTCGCCGCGCCCCGCGGCATCCGCTCCCGCTCCCGCGAAACGAACGTGACGGCATCCGCTCGTCTTCGCCCTTTTCCGGCCCCGATGCCCGCCCCGCCCGGTAGCGTTTTCTCATGGTCAACTATCGCTATCTCGGCAACAGCGGTCTCAAGGTCTCTGAGATCACCTTCGGCAACTGGGTCACCCACGCTTCGCAGGTCGGCGACGACGCCGCCGTCAAGACGGTGCACGCGGCGCTCGACGCCGGAATCACCACATTCGACACCGCCGACACCTACGCCAACACCGCGGCAGAGGTCGTGCTCGGCGACGCGCTGAAGGGCCAGCGCCGCGAAGGGCTCGAGATCTTCACGAAGGTGTACTTCCCGACCGGCCCCAAGGGTCCGAACGACACCGGGCTCAGCCGCAAGCACATCCTCGAGTCGATCAACGGCTCGCTGAAGCGTCTCGGCACCGACTACGTCGACCTCTACCAGGCGCACCGGTTCGACTACGAGACCCCGTTGGAGGAGACGTTCCAGGCGTTCGCCGATCTCGTCCGTCAGGGCAAGGTGCTGTACATCGGCGTCTCCGAGTGGACGGCCGAGCAGTTGCGTGAGGGGCACGCGCTCGCGAAGCAGCTGGGAATCCAGCTCATCTCGAACCAGCCGCAGTACTCGATGCTGCACCGCGTGATCGAGGGCAAGGTCGTGCCGGCATCCGAAGATCTGGGCATCTCGCAGATCGTCTGGTCGCCGATGGCGCAGGGCGTGCTGAGCGGCAAGTACCTGCCCGGCCAGCCGGTGCCCGCGGGCTCGCGTGCGACCGACGAGAAGAGCGGCGCCGTGTTCATCAAGCGCTTCCTCACCGATGACACGCTCACCGCCGTGCAGCGTCTGAAGCCGATCGCCGAGCAGGCGGGCCTCACGATGCCGCAGCTCGCGATCGCCTGGGTGCTGCAGAACCCGAACGTCGCCGCCGCCCTGATCGGCGCTTCGCGCCCCGAGCAGCTCGCCGACACGGTCAAGGCCTCGGGCGTCACGCTCGACGCCGACACGCTCGCCGCGATCGACATGGCTCTCGGCGACGTGGTCAACCGCGACGCGGACGACACCTACTCGGTGTCGCCGAAGGCCCGCCTGGTCTGAGGTCCGCCCGGAAGGATGCTCCTGCTCGGGTTCGGGCAGGAGCATCCTTGCTAGGGTGGCGCCGTGCGATGGCTTGCGGACGAGGCGGGTGGTTCACGCCGTGTTCCGCCCTCTCCGGGGATACCCCGGGGTACGCAGACTGATCAGGAACGACCGCCGCAGGCGCGCCACTGCGCTCCGCGCAGCTCTGCGCCCGCACTGATGGACGAGTCGTCCGCGAGCCGTCGCACGCTCTCGCCTGGCCCCGCTCGGGGCGCGCAGACGCTCGGCTCACGATGACGGCGACGTCGGCCGGCGCCCGAGTGCTCGCCCGAACGCCGCGTGCTCGGCCATCGGACGTCGCGGATGCCTTGGCCGACGCCTTCCTCGCGGCCGACGAGTGGTCGCCACGGGCGCTGACAGACGCAGGGGCGTACGTCCTCGGGGCGCGCCGCCGGTGGCTCGCACCTCTCGTCCACAGCATCCTGCGCGAGTTCGTCCGCGCCCCTGTCGATGCTCCACGACTGCTGTCCTCGAGGATCCAGGATGCGCCCGCGTTCACAGACGCCATGCGAAAGGCGCGAGAACGAGGCGCGGCGGTCACGATCGCCCACCGTCCTGCAACGTCTGCGCGGTCGCGGGAGCCGCTCGGAGGTCTGCCTCGAATCGATGACCTCGCAGGACTGGCGGCACTGCTCGATCTCGCCACCGGCGAACTCGATTGGTTCGCCGACACGAAGCACTGGAACCGCCGCGCACCGGCGGGCCCGCTGCACCTCTACCGCTACGAGTGGAGAGTGCGGCAGGGGCGCGTTCCACGGTTGCTGGAGGTGCCGGAGAAGCGGCTGCGCCGTGCGCAACGGGGGCTGCTGGAGCGCGTTCTCGGCCTGATCCCGAACCACGACGCCGCGCACGGGTTCATCCCCGGGCGGAGCGCGATCACCGGAGCGGCGCGCCACGCCGGCTCCGACGTCGTCGTCTGCCTCGATCTCACGACGTTCTTCGCGAGGGTGACCGCGGGGCGGGTCTACGGCGCACTGCGGCAGGCCGGATACTCCGAGCCCGTCGCCCACGCCGTGACGGGCGTGTGCACGAATGCCGTGCCTCCGCGCGTGCTCGCCGCCATGCCCGCCGGCGGGTCGTCGGGCGAGCGCTTCGCGCTGCGCCGGGCACTCGCGGCCCCGCACCTCCCGCAGGGTGCGCCCTCGTCGCCTATGCTCGCGAATCTCGCCATCCGGCGCCTCGACTCCCGGCTGGCCGGGTGGGCGTCGGGCGTCGGCGCCGTCTACACGCGGTACGCGGACGACCTCGCCTTCAGCGGTGGGCGATCGCTGGCCCGGCGACCGGATGCCTTCGTCCGCGGTGTGCAGCGGATCGTCGAGGACGAGGGGCACTCGCTGAGCATCGCGAAGACACGGATCCGGCGCAGCGGCGTCCGGCAGACCGTCACCGGGATCGTGGTGAACCAGCACGTCAACATCTCGCGAGCCGAGTACGACCGGCTGAAGGCGACGATCCACAACTGCGTGACCCACGGCCCGGCGACGCAGAACCATTCCGGGGTCGGCGACTTCCGTGCCCATCTGCTCGGGCGCATCTCCTGGGTGGAGAGCGTGAATCCCGACCGGGGTCGAAAGCTCCGGGAGGAGTTCCTGAGCATCCGCTGGTGAGGGCAGCAGTGTCGGGCGGATCTCTCCGGCGCGCCGAGGCCCCGTCCGCCGCGTCAGTCGAGGGTGATGTCGACCTGGATCTCGGTCGCGAGCCGCTCGAGATCCGCGCGCAGCGCGTCGAGATCGACGGATGCCGGAACCCGAGCGCTGACGGATGCCTGGAACAGGCGGCCGCCGGCCATCGCGGCGTCGCGGGTCTCGGTGGCGAGTTCGTCGATGCTGAGCGCATGGGCGCTCAGCACGGTCGAGACCTCGCGGACGATGCCGGGTCGGTCGTTGCCGAGGATCTGGATGTCGAGCAGGCGGCCCTCGGGCTCCGCAGCATCCGCTCCGGTGCGCACCGCGACCGTGAGCAGCCCGTCGAGCGCGCTCAGCGCTGTCTCGAGCTCGGTGGTCCTGGCAGGGTCCACCGAGACCTCGATGACGCCGGCGAAGGTGCCGGCGAGCTCGGCGAGAGAGCTGTTCTCCCAGTTGCCACCGTGGGCGTCGACGACATCGGCGACGGCGGCGACGAGGCCGGGACGGTCTGCACCCGCGACGGTGAGGATCAGAGTAGTCATGGCGACAGCGTAGTCAGTGCTCACTCGACCCAGTCGCCGCTCTCGAGGAACCGCTCGATGCGGGCGCGGTGCGGCGCGAGGTCCCAGCCCTGCGCGGCGACCCACTCGTCGGAGTAGTACGTTCCGGCGTAGCGGAGGCCGCTGTCGCAGATCAGCGTCACCACGCTGCCGGTCTCGCCGGCGGCGCGCATGCGTGCGATCAACTGGAACGCGCCGTACAGGTTCGTGCCGGTCGACCCGCCGGCCAGGTGCATCGTGCGCTCGCGCAGCAGGCGGATCGCAGCGATCGATCCGGCATCCGGCACGCGGATCATCTCGTCGATCACGCTCGGCACGAACGACGGCTCGACCCGTGGCCGACCGATTCCCTCGATGCGGCTCGGGCGCCCGGCCGGAGCATCCGGAGTGCCGGCCCATCCGTCGTAGAACGCCGAACCCTCCGGGTCGACGACCGCGACCTGCGTCTCGTGCCGCCGGTACTTCACGTAGCGTCCGAAGGTCGCGCTGGTGCCGCCGGTACCGGCGCCGACGACGATCCAGCGGGGGATCGGATGCCGTTCCCGCGACAGCTGACTGAACACGCTCTCGGCGATGTTGTTGTTGCCGCGCCAGTCGGTCGCGCGTTCGGCGAACGTGAACTGGTCGAGGTAGTGCCCGCGGCAGTCGGAGGCCAGCCGCCGCGCCTCGGGCGACATGTCCTCGGCGCGCTCCACGAAGTGGCAGGTGCCGCCGTAGAACTCGATGAGGTCGATCTTCTCCTGGCTCGTCGAGCGCGGCACGACGGTGATGAACCTCAGCCCGAGCATGCGGGCGAAGTAGGCCTCCGACACGGCGGTCGATCCGCTCGACGACTCGACGAGCACGGTGTCCTCGTGGATGCGTCCGTTCACGAGCCCGTAGAGGATCAGTGAGCGCGCGAGTCGATGCTTGAGCGAGCCGGTCGGATGCACCGACTCGTCCTTGAGGTACAGGTCGATACCCCACTCCGCCGGCAGCGGGAACACGTGCAGGTGGGTGTCGGCGCTGCGGTTCGCGTCGGCTTCCAGCAGGGCGATCGCATCGCTGGTCCAAGAGGTCATCGATCGAGCGTATCGCCGGGTCAGCCTTCGGCCCAGCCTCCTTCGCCGGTCTCCCCGTCGTACGTGAACACGCCGCGGTCGGTCGTCATGCGGATGTCGTCTCCGAGCGGCTGCTGAGCGAGCAGGCGTTCCTCGAGCATCGCGACGCGCTGCGTGTATTCGTCGGCCTGCTCGGCCGTGATGCCCCAGATCGTCGCGACCTTCATATCGGCGACGAAGAAGAGGAACGCCGACAGCGCGGTGCGATTGAACTCCGTGTCGGGGATCTGCTGCCACAGCTCACCCGAGTCGCGCAGCTGCAGGTACTTCGCCTTGGTGTCGTCGAGCAGCTGAGCGAGCTCCTCGCCGGCCTGGGCGTCGACATCCGAGTCCGACGGATCGTCGAAAGGGTTGTCGGTCGGATCGTCGCTCGGGTCGTCGAAAGGGTCGGACGATGTCGACGGGATGCCGCTCGGCAGCGCCACCGGATCGGGTACGGCACGCAGGATCAGCGAGAACAGCATCACGACCCCGATGATCGAGAGCACCAGGAAACCGCCGACCGTGCCGAGCACGATCCAGAGCGTCCGGTTCGAACCGGTCGACGAAGGAGGTGCGGATGCCGGGTAGGCGGGGTTGCCGGCGTATGCGCCGGATGCCGGGTAGCCGGCGTTCGCGTAGGGCGGCAGTCGAGCGGCCGCCCGCGCCTGCGGGGATGCCGGGCCCTGCGGGTAGCCGGGCGCCAGCCCGAAAGGCGGCGCCGGTGCGTAGTCCGGTGCCTGCGGGGAGGCCGGTGCCTGTGCAGGGGCATCCGGCACTCCGCTCAGAGGCGGTGCGAGCGGAACCCCGTGCTGCGACGGCAGCGCCGATACCGAAGGATCGTAGGTCGGCGGGGCGACGACGGGCTCCGGCGCAGCGACGGCATCGGGGGCCGGGACTCCGCTCGGGTTCGGGTCGCGGTCGTCGCTCATGCTGTGCCCTCCCCGGCATCCGTCGGCTGATCGATGGTCGTACCAGGCTAATCCGCGGCAGGATGAACGGCCGCTTCTCGCACCTCGCGGTCGTCAGCGGGCGACGCGATCCAGGTGGGCGAGCCCGCCCGCCACGGCTGCGGCGGTGACGGCATCCGATCCGGGGTAGTCGGCGTGGCCGGCCGGGAGCACCTCGAGCTCGAGATCAGCGGCGGCGGCGGCGACCGCGAACTGGCCCTGGGGTGGAACGTACGGGTCCCACAGCGCGGCCTCGATGCGCACCGGGATCTCGGCGAAGCCGATCGCCGTCGAGGCATCGAAGAGCCGCAGCACCTCCCGTGCCTCGGGGTGGGCGGCGACGTGCGCGCGCACGGTCTCGCCGCTGCCCAGGCACTCGACGGCGAGGCGCTCATCGTACTGGCCGAAGCTCGGCACGATCAGCGTCGCTCCGCGGAACCGCTCATCCCATGGCAGCGCGAGCGCGCCGACGCCGCCGCCGAAGCTCTCGCCGACGTAGTACAGCGGCAGCTCGCCGGCGAGGGCGATGAGAGCATCCGCCGCCTGCCAGAGGTCGCGCGCGCACAGTCCCAGCGCGTATCGCTCTGGGTCGTCGATCCCGGCGAGCACGTGCTCGGGCACCTCCGACGGAGCCCCGACTCCCGAGTTCAGAATGCCGAGGCCGCGCGCGACCGGGAAGATCGCGGCCGCGTCGACCGGAACGCGGGTGAGGTCGATCGCGTCCCGGCCGCCGTAGCCGTGCCCGTGCACGACGCCCACCGCCGCCGATCGCCCCGCCTCCGGAGAGACGACCCACGCGCGCAGCCGGATGCCGTCGACGCCGGAGTACTCGACGAGCGAGACCTCTCGGCGGTTCTGGGTGTCGGCGGACAGCACCTCCGGAGCCGCGTCGACGGCTCTCGCCTCGGCACGCCATCTGCGCCAGGTGTCGGCGAATCCGGGGCGTGGTGGGATGGGGCGGACCTGCCGGAGCTGTGCGGGGGTGCGTCCGTAGCTGCCATCGAAGGCTGCATCCGGGAACCAGGAGTCATAGGGTGCGCGGAAGGCCATAGGCAGGAATTCTCCCACGAGCGGCGGTCGGCGACGGGCTGTGCGGAGGAGATCAGCGGTGCGGAGGTCGGTCTCACCGGATTCGGCCCTCCGACGTGCAGATCTCCTCCGTTCCGCAGGCGCGGGGCGGGCATGAAACGGAGAGGGCGCCGGTCAGCCGGCGCGGCGCGCGCGATAGGCGGCGACCGCATTGCGGTTCGCGCAGGTCGTGGAGCAGTACCGCTTCGAGCGATTGCGCGAGAGATCCAGGGCGAGAGCCTGGCACGTGTCGTCGGCGCAGACCGAGATGCGCGAGCCCTCATCGGCACGGATGACGTCGACCAGGGCCATCGCGGTCTCCACGAGCACCCGTTCGGCGAGCGGGCGATCGTCGTCCACCGCGTGCAGGTGCCAGTCGAGGTCGCCGTGCCGGGTGAGACGCGGCGTTACGGTGACGCCGGCGAGGGCACGGTTCACGTGCTCGGCCATGTCGTCACGCTCGGCGAGGAGCATGGCGCGGAGCTCCGGTCGCAGTGCCCTCAGCTGCTCGATCTCCGTGGTATCGCGGTCGAGCCGACCCGTGTAGGGGAACTCGAGGAGGAGCGCCGCCTCGTCGGCGGCATCCGTCAGGGTGTCGGGATCCTCCGCGCTGTTGACGAGCCATACGGCCGCGCGCAAGGCATCGGCCGTGTCATCGGTGAAAGGCATATTGACATCTTACATTCGTGCCGAGTAGCGTCACATCCCATGAGCAGGATGGCAAATGACGCGGGGGTGCGCCTCGGTCTTCCGCTCGCCATCGCCGCGGCCTTCGCGTTCGGCATGTCCGGCGCCTGGGCTCGTGGGCTCATCGATGCCGGGTGGACACCCGGCGCCGCGGTCACCGTGCGGGTCTGGGTCGCAGCCCTGGTGCTGCTGGCGCCGACGATCCTCGCGCTGCGCGGGCGCTGGGGGATGCTGCGCCGCAACCTCGGCATGATCGCCGCTTACGGCCTGCTCGCCGTGACGGCGACCCAGCTCTGCTACTTCCAGGCCGTCGCCGTCATGGACGTGGGCATCGCCCTGCTGATCGAGTACACCGCGCCGGTCGCCGTCATCCTCTGGCTCTGGCTGCGGCGGGGGGAGCGTCCGAGCGGGCGCAGCATCCTCGGCGCGATCGTCGCGTTCATCGGGCTCGTCCTCATGCTCGATGTCGTCACCGGAGCGAGCATGAACGTCCCGGGCGTGCTCTGGGCGCTGGGCGCGATGGTCGGCGCTGCAACGTACTTCGTGTTGTCGGCGAAGGCTGACACGGGTCTGCCGCCGATCGTGCTCGCCGGCGCCGGCCTGCTGATGGGAGCCCTGGGGCTCACGATCGCCGGCGCGGTAGGAGTGCTGCCGCTCGCATGGACGACCGCGGACATCTCGTACCGATTCGGAACAGTGCCGTGGTTCGTGCCGGTGCTCGCGATGGGGGTGATCGCGACGGCCGTCGCCTACCTGCTCGGCATCGCCTCGACCCGGATGCTGGGCTCGAGGGTGGCCTCGTTCGTCGCGCTCGCCGAGGTCGTGGCCGCCCTGTTGTTCGGCTGGTTGCTGCTCGGGCAGCTCCCCGGACTCCTGCAGGCGTTCGGCGGGGCGCTCGTGCTCGCGGGCGTCGTCATCGTGAAGCTCGGTGAGCCCGCGGCCGCTGAGGAGTTCGTCGAGCCCGTCCCTGAGAGGTGAGCCGGGAATCGATTTATGTATACGTAAGTCGGGGATTCTGAATATTCG
Source organism: Microbacterium sp. ZW T5_45 (assembly GCF_044987415.1). Classification (NCBI taxonomy): domain Bacteria; kingdom Bacillati; phylum Actinomycetota; class Actinomycetes; order Micrococcales; family Microbacteriaceae; genus Microbacterium; species Microbacterium sp. ZW T5_45. The sequence continues at coordinate 22,789 of NZ_JBJDRJ010000040.1, forward strand.
ATCCAACTTCTCTTGGTTTCTGTATACACTCGGAGCATGAGTCCCTCCGTCGAGCGCAGTACCGCGAGTGATCGGGCGTACGCGGAGCTGCTCGACGGGATCCAGTCCGGCGCTCTTCCCGCCGGCCTCGTGCTCGGCGAGGTCGAACAGGCCGCACGCCTCGGCATCAGCCGCACGCCGCTGCGCGAGGCCCTCCGCCGACTCGTCGCCGACGGGCTGGTCGTGCAGCAGTCGCCCCGGGTCACCGTCGTCGCGGCCCTGAATGCCGCCGACATCCGCGCGCTCTTCGAGATCCGCCGCGCACTGGAGGAGACCTCCGCCCGGCTCGCCGCCGTCCGCGGCGACGCCGAGCTCTTCGCGGCGCTCGCCGCGGAGTTCGCCCACGTCGACCTCGCCGCCCGCGAGGGCAGGGACGACTACTACGCGCTGATCGACCGCTTCGACGCCGCCCTGGACGACGCCGTCGACAACGACTACATCGCCTCGGCCCTGCGCACCGTGCGCACCCACCTCGTGCGGGTTCGGCGGATGGCGCGGGACAAGCCCGCCCGCCTCGCAGCGTCCGCTGCCGAGCACCGCACGATCGCCGAGGCGCTCGCCGCCCGCGACGGCGACCTCGCCGCCCACGCCACACACGTGCATCTGCACAACGCTCTCACCGGCATCCTCGAGACCCTCAACGAAGGACAGAAATGACCGTCACGCATCACGTCCGTGTCCACCGCAGCGAGGAGAACCTCGCCAGAGAGGACCAGCTCGCCTGGAAGATCGCCGAGGTCGCGGTCGACCCGGTCGACGTCGAGCCCGCCGTCGTCGACATGATCATCAACCGCCTGATCGACAACGCCGCGGTCGCCGCGGCATCCCTCACCCGTGCACCGATCAACGCGGCGCGTGCGCAGGCCTTCAGCCACCCCGTCTCGTCCGGCGGCGTCGGGGCGAACCTGTTCGGTGCGGCGCTCGACCACCGCACCAGTCCCGAGTGGGCGGCATGGGCGAACGGCGTGGCCGTGCGCGAGCTCGACTATCACGACACGTTCCTCGCTGCCGAGTACTCGCACCCCGGCGACAACATCCCGCCGATCCTCGCGGTGGCACAGCACGTGGGAGCCGACGGCCGAGCACTCGTGCGGGGCATCGCCACCGGCTACGAGATCCAGATGGACCTCGTGCGGGCGATCTGCCTGCACCGGCACAAGATCGACCACGTCGCGCACCTCGGCCCCTCGGCCGCCGCCGGCGTCGGCACGCTGCTCGGGCTCGACGTGGAGACCGTGTACCAGGCCGTCGGCCAGGCGCTGCACACCACCACGGCCACCCGCCAGAGCCGCAAGGGCGAGATCTCGACGTGGAAGGCGCACGCTCCGGCTTTCGCCGGCAAGATGGCCGTCGAAGCCGTCGACCGAGCCATGCGCGGCCAGACCTCGCCCAGCCCGATCTACGAGGGCGAGGACGGCGTGATCGCCTGGATGCTCGACGGCGAGGGCGCTGCGTACGAGGTGCCGCTGCCCGCCGCGGGAGAGCCCAAGCGTGCGATCCTCGACTCGTACACGAAGGAGCACTCGGCCGAGTACCAGGCACAGGCCTGGATCGATCTGGCCCGCAAGCTCGGCGCCGAGCATCCCGCCCTCCGTCTCGCTGCGCTCGCTCAGGGGCCGGCGGACAAGCGGATCGCATCGATCGTCCTGCACACCAGCCACCACACGCACTACGTGATCGGCTCCGGCGCCAACGACCCGCAGAAGTACGACCCGACGGCCTCCCGCGAGACGCTCGACCACTCGATCCCGTACATCTTCGCTGTCGCGCTGCAGGACGGCGGCTGGCACCACGTCGACTCGTACACCCCGGAGCGTGCCGCGCGACCCGACACGGTCGAACTCTGGCACAGGGTCACCACGGCCGAGGATGCCGAGTGGACGCGCCGCTACCACTCCGAGGATCCCGACGAGAAGGCCTTCGGCGGTCGCGTCGAGATCACCCTCGCCGACGGCTCGACCATCGTCGACGAGATCGCCGTCGCCGACGCGCACCCCCTGGGGGCGCGTCCGTTCGCGCGGGAGAACTACATCGCGAAGTTCCGCCTGCTCGCCGAGCCCGTGCTGGAGCCGACCGAGATCGAGCGGTTCCTCGAGCTCGTGCAGCGCCTGCCCGAGTTGACAGCGTCCGAGGTCGGCGAGCTGTCGATCGTCGCGAAGGCGGGCGTCCTCGAGGGCGCGGATGCTCCGAAGGGACTGTTCTGATGCGCCTCACCGCGTTTCGTCTCGCTGCGCTCGCTCAACGACCTTCCCCGGTCGTTGAGCGAGGAGCGAAGCGACGAGACGAAACGCGCCCGATCAAAAAGGAGAGCTGATGCTGTACTCCACCGTCACCCCGGCCGAGAAGCGGCGGCTGTTCCGCGAGCGGCTCGCGACCGGTGAGCTGCTGCGCTTTCCTGGTGCGTTCAACCCGCTGAGCGCCAGGCTCATCGCGCAGAAGGGCTTCGAGGGCGTCTACATATCCGGCGCCGTGCTCGCCGCCGACCTGGGACTCCCCGACATCGGACTCACGACGCTGACCGAGGTCGCGGGGCGTGCGAAGCAGATCGCGCGCATGACCGACCTTCCTGCCATCGTCGACGCCGACACCGGATTCGGCGAGCCGATGAACGTGGCGCGAACGATCCAGGAGCTCGAGGACGCGGGCCTCGCGGGCGCGCACATCGAGGACCAGGTCAATCCCAAGCGCTGCGGTCACCTCGACGGCAAGAGCGTCGTCGACGAGGACACCGCGATCAAGCGCATCCGCGCGGCGGCCGACGCGCGTCGTGACGAGAACTTCCTGATCATGGCGCGCACCGACATCCGGGCGATCGACGGGCTCGACGCTGCGATCGACCGCGCGAAGGCGCTGGTGGATGCCGGAGCCGACGCGATCTTCCCCGAGGCGATGCGCACGCTCGCCGAGTTCGAGGCTGTGGCGGATGCCGTCGACGTGCCGATCCTCGCCAACATGACCGAGTTCGGCAAGAGCGAGCTGTTCTCGACCGCACAGCTGCGCGACGCCGGCGTGAACATCGTCATCTGGCCGGTGTCGCTGCTGCGCATCGCAATGGGGGCAGCCGGCCGTGCGCTCGACACTCTCGACCACGAGGGCCACCTCACGTCCAAGCTCGGCGAGATGCAGCACCGGGCGGATCTGTACGACCTCATCGACTACGAGTCGTACACACGGTTCGACTCTGGGGTCTTCGACTTCACGGTCGAGCGGCCCTGACGGCCTCGTCTCGTCCCTGTGCTCCGGTTCCTGAGCGAGCGGAGCGAGACGAAGGGCGCAGCCCGTTCCGGTTCCTGAGCGAGCGGAGCGAGACGAAGGGCGTCAAGATGGACTACACCTGCACGAAGGAGTGAGCATGACCGAGCCGGACATCAAGAAGGGCCTCGCGGGGGTCGTCGTCGACACGACGGCCATCTCGAAGGTCAACCCCGAGACGAACAGCCTGCTGTACCGCGGCTATCCGGTGCAGGAGCTCGCGGCCACGCAGCCGTTCGAAGCGGTCGCCTACCTGCTGTGGCATGGTGAGCTGCCGACGGCATCCGAACTGGCCGCGTTCCGCGCCGAGGAACGTCCGCACCGGGCGCTCGCCGAGAACGTCAAGGCCGCCATCGACCTGCTCCCGGTGACCGCCCACCCCATGGACGAGGTGCGCACCGCCGTCAGCGTGATCGGCGCCTCTGACCCGGGTGCCGGCGGCTCGGTGCTCGATGCGGGCGGGAGCCCAGAGGAGAACCTCTCGCGCAGCATCCGCCTGTTCGCCGCCCTGCCGGCGATCGTCGCCTACGGTCAGCGCCGCCGCCGCGGCCAGGAGATCATCGCACCGCGCGACGACCTCGACTACTCCACGAACTTCCTGTGGATGACGTTCGGCGAGCTGCCCGACCCCGTTGTCGTGGATGCGTTCAACCGCTCGATGATCCTCTACGCCGAGCACTCCTTCAACGCGTCGACGTTCACCGCGCGGGTCATCACCTCGACTCTGAGCGATCTCTACTCGGCCGTGGTCGGAGCGATCGGCGCACTCAAAGGACCGCTGCACGGCGGGGCGAACGAGGCCGTGCTGCACATCTTCGATGAGATCGGATCGGCGGATGCCGTCGAGGACTGGCTCGAGCGTGCGCTGGCCGAGAAGCGTAAGATCATGGGCTTCGGGCATCGCGTCTACAAGAGCGGCGACTCGCGGGTGCCGACGATGAAGGCCGCGCTCGACACCCTCGTCGAGCACTACGGCCGCCCGGAGGTCGCCGCGCTCTACGACGAGCTCGAGAGCCGGTTCGTCGCGCGCAAGGGGATACACCCGAACCTCGACTATCCCTCCGGTCCCGCGTACAACCTCATCGGATTCGACACGCTCACCTTCACGCCGCTGTTCGTCGCGGCGCGGGTGACCGGGTGGACCGCGCACATCATGGAGCAGGCCAGCGCGAATGCGCTCATCCGTCCGCTGTCGCTGTACGACGGGGTGGACGAGCGGCACGTCGCGCTCTGAACGACTGTTCTCCACAGAGTGCGCGGTGCCCGGCGGCGGCTCCGTCTATGCTCGCGGCATGGGGGAAGAGGACACCGAGATCACGGAGGACGAGGTCGGCCCGACTCTTCAGGCCTCCCATGGCTCAGACGACGTCAACACCCTGATCTGGTATCTGTGGCCCGGCATCGCCTGGGCGATGCCGGTGGTGACGTATGCGTTGATGGGAATGGGCGGCGGGTGGGAGATGCTGATCCTCCTGCCTGCTCTGATCGTCATCATCCCGGTGTTCGGCATGCTCGGAATGGCACCGCGGATGTTCCTCCGGTCCGCGGGCGCGAGATCATCGCCCAGTCTGGTCAGCATCGGGATGATGGTGTGCTGGTGGAGCGTGATCGTCGCGGCGCTCGCTCATCAGGGCACGGGGGACTCCGGCGCCATCGACTCGGGGCTCGGCGACGCGTTCGGGTTGTCCGCTTCCGGGCAGCGCTTCGTGTTCCTGACCGCCCTTCTGCTCGCGATCGGCGGGATCGCTTTGGCCTTCGCGTGCGCCGTGTTCGCCACGGATGTGCCGAAGGACATCCGGCACGGGGCATGGATCGTCGGTGCCAGCATGATCGTCATCCCCGTGCTGTGGTGGGTGGGTGTCCTCATGGTCGCCGCTCACGGCGAGAATGAGGTCCGCGCAGCCGCGCAGGCGCAATCCGAGGAGTGGGAGGAGCTCCAGCGCTCACTGGTCGATCTTCGCGAGGACATCGCGCAGGACGGCTGGAGTATCGACTGCTGCGGACTGATGGAGGATCGCGACTCGATCGAGGATTCCGAGAGGATGGTGGCCGAGTGGACGGTGCTCTCGGATTCTGACTCCCCGCCGGCCACCGTGCTCGATGAGCTCGTGGGCATCGCGGTAGCCCGGGGGTGGGAGGCCGAGACGCCCGTCGTGACCGAGCCGACTCCGGATGCGGGTGCGGGTGCCGACGGTGCGCCGAGTTCGACCCCTGCACCGTGGACGGGCACGTTCAGCGCGGAGGACCTCGACCGCGGCTGGAGATTGTCGGTGATCGTCGACGAGGTATCGGAGGGGAGTCGGGTGACGCTCCGGGCGGAGACGGAGCCCAGACGCCCGAACGACGACGTCCTCGTGCGCTGGTGGAGCCCGGATGTCGTGGAGGGTCTGCCCGACCACCGAGGGACGAGCTTCCGCTACGACGAGTGGCCGAGCCTCGTGGCCGTGGAGAACTCGTACTGAGGCGGGACCGCCGATGGGGAGTCCTCACCATGAGATCAGCCCTGCGATCGCGGGCGCTCGCGGTACTCTGGCAGGGATCCACAGGTTACTGATCTCGCCGGTGGTGAGGCCGTCCGACTGGGCGGAGGGAATCGCAGCCGACGTCGTGCCCGACGTCCGAGGGGGAGAGAAGCCATGAACGACACGCCTGACAAACCGCAGCAGGACCCCGAGGTGCCCGCAGCGCCGGGGCCGGTTCCGCCCGGCGACTGGTCCGCGGCACCCGCGCCGGTCGACCCGACCGCGCCGCAGACGCCTCCCGTCGACCTGAATGCGTACCCGGCACCGGGCGAGCAGCAGGGGGAGACGCACGACGCTCCGCACACCTATGAGGCTCCGGCCCCGTACCAGGCGCCACCCGCGTATGAAGCTCCGGCTCCCTACGAGGCGCCGCCCGCGTACCAGGCGCCCGCTCCGTATGAGGCTCCGGCTCCGTACCAGGCGCCGGCTCCGTATGGGGCTCCGGCCGCGCACGAACCTCCGCAGGATCCGGCGGCGGCGTATCCGACGCAGGCTCAGGATCCGAACGCGTACGGGCAGCCGCAGGATCCGAACGCGTACGGGCAGCCGCAGGACCCGAACGCGTACGGGCAGCCTGTCGATCCGGCGGCGTACGGTCAGCCCCAGGACCCGAATGCATATGCCCAGGCCGCATATCCGGGGCAGCCGCAGGACCCGAACGGCTATGCGCAGCCTGCCTACCCCGGCCAGCCTCAAGACCCGAACGCGTATGCCCAGGCGGCATATCCCGGTCAGGTTCAGGACCCGAACGCGTACCCCGGCGCGTCACCCGCCGATCCGAACGCGGCCTATCCCGCCTACGGAGCCGCTCCGGCGGGGCCAAAGAAGCCGATGTCGAAGGGCCTCCTGTTCGGCCTCATCGGCGGCGGCGTCGCGGTCGTTCTGATCATCGCCGCGGCGATCATCATCCCGATCGTGACGCGCGGCCCCGAAGCCGGCCCAGGGGGTGGCGGCACGGCGCCGGCCGCGTCATCGCCATCCGAGTTCGTCGAGGGATACCTCACCGCGCTCTCCGAGGGAGACGCCGAGGCGGCACTCGAATACGTCGACTCGAACTACGGCGAAGATCTGCTCACGGACGACGTGCTGGCGGCATCGCTTGAGCTGAACCCGATCGGCGACATCGAGATCGGCGAGAAGGAGTCGGAGAACGACTACGGCGACACGATCGTGGATGCGAGCTTCACGATCGGCGACACGACCATCGAGCGCACGTTCCAGGTGTACGAGGCGTACGGCGATGAGGGCGATTACGAGATCGTCGACGGACTGGTGTCGTTCTCCGCACCCTACGGTTTCGAAGGTCTCGACCTGACGGTCAACGGTGCCGCGGCTCCGGCCGAGTACACGTCGGTCTTCCCCGGGACCTATGCGTTCGCGGTCGGTATCGACGCCTTCGCGATCGATGGAGAGAGCACGTTCATCCTCGGGAACGATGGCGACGGCGACGACCTGTACTCCGTGAAGCCAGTCCTCAGTGAGGCGGGCACGGCGAAGTTCCGCGAGCTGGTGTCGGCCTCGTTCAACGAATGCTTGGCCTCGAAGTCGCTCAGCACCCCGTGCGGCATGGATGTCAGCGCCATGAGCCAGGACGGCTACACCCCGATCGACGGCACCATCACCCGCACGATCGACGCCGAGGCTCAGGCGAAGATCGCCAACCTCGCACCGACCGTGTCCGAGCGAGCGATCGTCACGACGTACGACTACTGGAGCGTCGACATCACTCTCGACGGAACGAACGGCAGTTCCACGAGCCAGTTCGAGGTGCTGTTCGGGGCGTCGGTGCTCAGCCCGAAGGTCGATTTCTCGGCGGAGACACCCGCGGTCATCTGGGAGTGATCACCTCCTGACGCAGCGGTTCGACGCCCGGCATCCTTCCTCGGATGCCGGGCGTCGTCGTGTCTGGGCTGTTTCGCAGCGCAATCACGGTCTTTATTACAACGTCGTAATTGGGTATTGACAACCCATATACCGAAGGGAAGGCTGTGTCGTGCAGGTTTACGACGTTGTAAACGCTCGGTCTCCAACGTGCGTGAGAGCTGCGAATCGGGATGTGCCCCGATGGTGGGGCCTCCCTGCTGCCGCCGCTCGGCGGGCAGCGGACACGAGAGGAATCAAAGGTGATCACAACTCGAACGAGTACTTCTCCGACGCGGGGAAGACATCGGTGGATGGCACTGCTGGCGGTGACAGCCGTCGGTGTGGGAACGCTCCTCGCGGTGCCGGCGGCGGCTGCCGCTGCAGAAGGGCCGGCGGATCCGTGGATCTCCCAGCCCGCCGACGGCCTCTACCGCTTCACGGTGCCGGACTCGGTCGTGCGCAGCCAGGTGGGCTCCGCGCCGGCGGGGCTCGCGGTCGAAGGCAACTTCGGACCGGGACACAGCATGGCGCAGCTGAACCTCGGTCTCAGCGGCGGATCGTGGACCGCGACCATCGGACCCCTCGAACCGGGGCAGTACTACTTCCAGTACAAGGCGACGGTCGCCGGCTCAGAGCAGCTGGTGACGTTCCGCAACCCCGCGACGGAGCAGACCGTCACCGCGCAGCCGTCGTACGGCACGTTCTTCATCGACGGCGAATCCGCGGCCTGGCAGGCCGACGTACCCGCGGGGGGACAGCTCCACACTCTGACCTACGAGAGCACGGCCGCCGGCGCCGAGCGCGAGGCTCAGGTCTGGACGCCCCCGAGTTACGACCCGAACCGTGCGGAGGAGTATCCGGTCCTGTACCTGCTGCAGGACAGCGGTCAGGCGCACACGGAGTGGACCGAGCTCGGACGCGCGGCCCAGATCCTCGACAACCTCGCGGTCGAGGGCGAGATCGAGCCGATGGTGGTCGTCATGGCCGACGGGGACTCCACCGATGTGCGGACCGAGATCCTCGACGATCTGCTGCCCGCAGCGCGGGACGAGTTCCACATCTCCGATGACGCGTCCGACCAGGCGATCGCAGGTATCGGGCGAGGCGCCGCACAGGCGCTGACGCTCATGGTCACCGACCCCGGCGAGTTCTCGAAGGTCGGCTCGTTCTCGGGAAGCCTGGCCGGCGGGATCACTGCGGCCAAGGCGTCTCAGATCAACGCGGGCACCGACCTGGTGCGGCTCTACGTCGGCAACACGACCGACCGCTCCTACAACCAGAACGTCGCGCTCACCGCCAAGCTCGACGCCGCCGGTGTGGAGTACGAGTTCGACGGTGTGAACCCCGCCTCCGGCGACAGCTGGGAGACCTGGCAGGAGTCGCTGCACGACTTCGCGCCCCGTCTGTTCCAGGACGTCGAGAACCATGGCATGAGTGAGGGGCATCGCGCTCTGGAGGGCACGCACACGTTGCCCGCACCGGGCACGACCCCGACCCCGTGGATCGACGAGCACGGGGTCGTCACCTTCGAGACCGGCACGGAGTTCGCCTCGGCGAAGAACGTCACGGTCTGGGCCAACTGGGGACCGGCGGGCAACTGGCTCCGCATCCCGATGGAGAAGTCCGGTGACCGCTGGCGTCTGAACCTCGGGCCTCTCGAAGGCGGCTCGTACTACTACAAGTTCGTGGTCGACCGTGTGGACCGCAAGGATGCCGGGAACCCCACCACCGTCGACTCCGAGGTGAACTGGAGCACCTTCTACGTCGCCGGTGACGGCATCCGCGGTGAGTTCACCGGGGATGTCGCACCCGAACTGCGCGGCACCGTGCAGACCATGAGCTATCCGACGCTCGCCGGCAGCCAGCCGCGGTCGGCGTACGTGTGGACGCCTCCGGGCTACGACCCCGAGCGTGCGGAGGCCTACCCGGTCTTCTACCTGCAGCACGGCGGCGGCCAGACGTGGAGCGACTGGGTGAAGGTCGGCCGCGCCGCCCAGATCCTCGACAACCACTACGCCAACGGGACCATCCGTCCGATGGTCGTCGTGATGGCGAACGGCAACGGCGTGGACTTCCCGAAGGAGATCACGCAGAACCTGCTGCCCACGACGGAGGCGGCGTTCAACGTCAGCTCCGATCCCGCGCAGCGGGCACTCGCGGGACTGTCGATGGGTTCGGGTCACGCGCTCAGCACGCTGTACGCGCATCCCGGGACGTTCGGCTACATCGGTGCGTTCTCGGCCTTCACCGCACCGCCGGCGAACGCCGATGTCGCGGCGATCAACGCCGGCACGAAGCTCCTGTCCGTCTACACGGGTGACATCCAGGACTTCACCTACCAGAACACGATGTCGCTCATCAGCGCACTCGAGTCCCGCGGTGTCGAGCACGAGTTCAACCCGCCCATCCCCGGGCCGCACAGCTGGGACGTCTGGCAGAAGGCTCTGATCGACTTCCTGCCGAAGCTGTTCGTCGCGGAGACAGCGTCCGGTGTGCCGGTGCACGCCGAGATCGCCGAGGGGGAGAACGGCGTGCTCGCGCTCTCCGTCGCGGACTTCGGTGACGGCGTCAGCATGTCCGCACCCGAGAACCTCGGCGATCGGCTGCGTCTGACGGCGGAGCTCCCTGAGGTCTCGGTGGCGGATTCGCGCACCGCGCAGCAGGCGGGGCTCGGAGGCTGGACGGTCGCCGCGCAGGCGCAGGCGTTCGTCTCCGGTGGACAGCGCATCGATGCGGACCACCTCGGGTGGTCGCCTCGAGTGCTCACCCCGCGGCCCGGCCTCGTCGCGGGCGACGAGCTCGCCACGGCCCTGGACGGAGGGCTCGGGCTCGGGACCTCCGGCGAACTGGCCACGGCCACCGCCGAAGGGCGCTTCGGTTCCGCGACCCTCGGCGCCGACCTGCGACTCGATGTCCCCGTGGGCACGCAGCCGGGCTCGTACACGAGCGTGCTGTCCATCTCCCTGTTCCCGGTCGACTGACCCTGAACACCCCTCGCGCGGCCGGTCGGACCTCCGGCCGGCCGCGCACTTCTTCGAGGAGGATCATGAACTTCCGACCGCTCTCCGTTCTCGGCGCGGCCGTCACCACGGCCGCGCTTCTTCTCGCCGCCCCGCTCGGCGCCGCTGCGTCGACGGCATCCGCTTCCACGGCATCCCGCCACGTCGCATCCGAATCCGACCCGTCGACGGACGAATCCAGTGCCCAGGTCACCTGGGCACTGCGGCCGGCGGCGAACGGTGAGGCCGACGGGCGGGTGTCGTTGCGGCACACGGTCGACCCGGGCGCCGGGATCGACGAATCCGTCGTCCTCACAAACTTCGGATCCCAGCAGGCGTCGTTCGCCGTCTACGCCGGCGACGGAGCGGTCTCGGGCTCCGGCAGCTTCGATCTCGCGCCGCCGGAGGAGGGCTCGGAGGATGCCGGGGCGTGGGTCGCGCTGGGGGCGGTCGAGGGAGCGAGTGCTCGTCCGGAGGGCGGCCTCGTGCTCACGCTCGGCCCGGAGTCCTCCGTCGTGATCCCGGTACGCGTGGACGTGCCGAGCGATGCGGGGCCCGGGGACCATCCGGCCGGCATCGTGGCGGAACTGCTCCCCGGCGCACAGCAGGAGGTGCTCGTCGCGTCCCGCATCGGGGTGCGTCTGCACCTCCGGGTCTCGGGCGATGTCATCGCCGGCGCACGTCCGGACGTCGTCGAGGCGACCTACCAGCCCTCGTGGAACCCCTTCGCCCCTGGCACTCTGACCCTCCGCTACGACCTCGTGAACACCGGGAACGTCCGCATCGGTGCCGAATCGATCGTCCGCGCATCCGGGCCCTTCGGTGCCCTGGGCGTCGACGCGGCGCCCGAGGTCCGCAGGGAGATCCTCCCCGGCGACTCCTCGCCCGCCGAGGTGAGCGTTCTCGCATGGCCGCTGTTCGTGACGGAGGTTCGCACGAGTGTGCGACCGGCTTCGGTCGGAGACGACGTCATCGACGGATCCCTGGACGCGACGAGCGCCACGGTCACGGTCTGGACGATCCCGTGGGCCCAGCTGATCCTCGTCGTCGGCGCCGTGCTGCTGGTCCTGGCGGCGCGACACCTGCGCCTCCGCTCGGCCGTGCGCACGCAGGCGAGGATCGACGAGGCGGTCGCGGCGGCACGCGCGGAGGCGCAGACGGAGGAGTGAGGCCCCTGCGTCGGCGACCCGTCGAGGGCCTCAGCTCCCTGGTGCCGCGAAGCCCGTCGACTCCCGGCGCACGATGCGGAAATCCGGGGTGACCGTGCGCGGTGAGCGCCGCTCGCCCTTCTCCTCGATGCGCTCGATGAGCAGGTCGATGGCGGCGATGGCGATCTGCTCGCGGCCGACGTCGATGCTCGTCAGGGAGGGCACCGAGTAGCGGGCCTCGTCGATGTTGTCGAATCCGATCACGCTGACGTCGTTCGGGACACGCAGACCGGCTTCGCCCAGGGCGCGGAGCGCACCGAGGCCCATCGTGTCGTTGAGGGCGAAGACGGCGTCGAAGACGACGCCCTCATCGATGAGCCGCCTGGTGGTCTCGGCTCCCGCCGCATGGTTCCAGTGCACGCTCGGTCGGACCAGCGCGGGATCGAGGTCGATGCCCGAGGCGCTGAGCGCCTGGATGTAGCCCTCGAGGCGCAGGCTCGCCGAGCTGACCTCGGCTCCGGGGTGCGCTTCGGCGCCGATGATGGCGATCCGTCGGCGGCCGGTGTCGATGAGGTGCTCGACCGCCGCACGCGCCGAGGTCGTGTTGTGCATCGCGACGTGGTCGGTCGGACCGTCGAAGATGCGCTCGCCCAACAGGACGAGGGGGAAGTCGGTGTCGAGCTCGTGGGCGTCGGCCTGTCCGAGAGCGGACGGGCTGAAGACCAGGCCATCGGTCAGACGGAGTCGTCCGCCGGACACCGCCAGCAGCTCACGTGATCGTTCCCCGCTCGTCTGCTCGACCACGACGCCGAGACCGCGAGCGTCCGCTGCGCGGATGACGGCGTCGGCGAGCTCTGCGAAGTAGCTCTCCCGGAGGGCGGGGACGGCGAGACCGATCACGCCGGTGCGGCCGGAACGGAGCCCGCGGGCGGAGAGATTGGGCCGGTATCCGAGCTCTTCGATCGCGCGTTCGACGCGTTCCCGGGTCTGCGGCCGCACGTGGGGATGATCGTTGATCACGTTGGAGACCGTCTTGATCGACACGCTCGCCAGTCGAGCGACGTCGTGCATCGTCGGTTCCATGGAGCCACCATTCAGAAGTCTTCGCGCGAGCACGTCGCCGGGCG
>NZ_JBJDRJ010000041.1:0-35092 GCF_044987415.1 Microbacterium sp. ZW T5_45
CAGTCGGGAACCGTCGACGCGGCCTTCTACAACGGCGGCTACGGCAACTACATCCGCATCCAGCACGGTGGCGGCATCGGCACCGGCTACGGGCACATCCGCCCCGGCGGATTCGCCGTCAGCGCCGGACAGTGGGTCAATGCCGGACAGGTCATCGCCTACGCCGGCACCACCGGTGCATCGACCGGTTGCCACCTGCACTTCGAGGTCTACATCAATGGCAAGACCACGAACCCGATCGACTTCCTCGCGGGCAAGGGCATCTCCGTCTGAGCATCCGCCCTCCGATCCACACGAGAAGACCCCCGGTCCGCAGAGGCGGCCGGGGGTCTTCTCAGATCAGAGAGCCGTTCAGTGCTCCTGCTCGCCGAAGCGGGCGATCGCCTCGTCGAGGATGCGCTGGGCCTCGTCGGCACCGGCCCACTGGTCGACCTTGACCCACTTGTTGGGCTCGAGGTCCTTGTAGTGCTCGAAGAAGTGCGAGATCTCGCTCTTCGTGTGCTCGGGGATGTCGTCGATGTCGTGGATGTGCGCCCACCGAGGGTCCTTCGACAGCACGGCGACCAGCTTGTCGTCGCCGCCGGCCTCGTCGCTCATGCGCAGCACGGCCACCGGACGGACGTTCACGACGACACCCGGGTAGATCGGGTGATCGAGCAGCACGAGCACGTCGAGCGGGTCGCCGTCCTCGCCGAGAGTGTTGTCGAAGTAGCCGTAGTCGGCCGGGTACCCGAAGGTCGTGTAGAGCACGCGGTCGAGGTGTACTCGCCCGGTCTCGTGGTCGACCTCGTACTTCACGCGGCTGCCGCGCGGGATCTCGATGACGGCGTCGTGTGCGCCCATGCGTGTACTCCTTGGAAATGACGGTTGGATGCCGCGACCAGCCTACTCGCGAAGCTGCAGGAGAACCCGTGCCAGAGGCCTGGTGAGAATCACGAGCAGCAGGGCGAGATAGCCGATCGAGTGCACGAACGCCGCGAGCGCCATGGCGACGAGGAACAGCACGATCGCGGCGATGTCGCCGGCGACGCCCCGGCGGAGGTCGTCCCGGGGCCACTCGGACAGCCCTGCGTGCCTGATCAGGTAGACGCGAGCCGTGAGCGTCGCGACCTGGGTGAGGATGAGGGTTCCGATGTAGACGACGGCCTGCAGCGGGTCGGTCGTCATCTGGCCGAGCATCGCGGTGGCGACGGGAAGCCACACGATCGTGAGCATCCACGCGATGTTGAGCCACAGCAGCGGAACGCTGATGCGGTGCACTCGGCTGTAGAGCCGATGATGCTCCAGCCAGAACGTCGCGATGAGCGCGAAGCTGAGTCCGAAGCTGAGGAGCTGTCCGCCGTTCTCCGAGAGGAACTCCGCGGTACTGAGCTTCTGCGTGGTGGACTCGGACACCGACTCCATCAGCGGGAGGATGAGCAGCGTCATCGCGATCGCGACGACCGCGTCGACGAACGCCGTGAACCGCTCGGTCGTGAACAGCAGGTCGGTATCCTTCTCCGTCACGCGCTCAGGATACGTCTGCAGACCAACGCCGGGTATCAGCGCCCCCGTGACCGTGCCCTAACGTTGACGACGTGCCGTCGCTCTCACCCGCTGTCGCCGAAGTCCGTCGCGCCGTGCGCACCGCGCTCGCTGATCTGCCGGAGGGTGTGACGGTCGCCGTCGCGCTGTCAGGGGGAGCGGATTCGCTCGCACTCGCCTCCGCCACGGCCTTCGAGGCCCGGAGTCGCCGCATCCGTGTGGTCAGCATCACCGTCGACCACGGGCTGCAGGAGGAGTCAGCGGACGCGGCTGCGGCGGCGGCTGTCGCTGCAGAAGGGGTCGGCGTCGCCGATGCGCTGCAGACCAGAGTCGAGGTCGACTCGGCCTCAGGGGTGGGCATCGAGGCCGCTGCACGCGACGCCCGCTACGCCGCCCTCGCCGGCGTCGCCAGAGCGGAGGGCGCCGTCGCCGTGCTGCTCGGACACACACTCGACGATCAGGCAGAGACCGTGCTGCTCGGTCTCGCACGAGGCTCGGGTGCGACGAGCCTGCAGGGCATGGCCCCGGTGCGCGAAGAGGACGATGGCCTGCGCTGGATCCGCCCGCTGCTCGGCGTGCGGCGTGAGACCACCCGGGCGTTCTGCACGGCATCCGCTCTGGAGATCTGGGACGATCCGCACAACGTCGACGAACGCTTCGCGCGCGTCCGGGTGCGCCGGAACGTCCTGCCGGTGCTTGAGTCGGAGCTGGGCCCCGGCATCGCGGAGGCGCTCGCGCGGACAGCCGAGCAGCTGCGCGAGGACGCGGCGGCATTCGATGAGATGATCCACGAGACCATCGAGGACATCGTCGAGCACGCCGAGGCCGGGATCTCGGTCAGTGTCGCCGCGCTCGCCGCCAATCCCGCAGCGCTCCGCAACCGGATCATCCGCCTCGTCGTCGACAGCGAGTTCGGTGCGAGCCTGAGCCGCGCCCAGACGCTCGAGGTCGCTCGGCTCGCGACGGACTGGTCGGGGCAGGGGCCCATCGACCTGCCCGGATGCTCCGCCGCCCGGCTCGGCGGACGGATCGTGTTCACGGCCGCCGGTCGCTGAGCCCGCCGCCGCACCGTCATAACTCCTCAAAAGAGACGACCGGCTGCCGCTCGACGGGCTGACTTCCGCCGCAAGGCGGGAGGCGTTGAGGAGTTGTGCGCAGGCCGGGCGGCCCGCGGACATGCGACGCGCCCTCTCCGATCGATGCCGGAGAGGGCGCGTCGTCGAGTGTGGTTACTTCTTGCCGCCGAGAAGGCCGCCCAGGAGATCTCCGATGCCGCCGCCGGCGCTGTTGCCGCCGCCGAGGAGGCCGCCGAGAAGGTCGCCGATGCCGCCGCCGGTGCTCGAGCCGCTGTTGCCGCCGCCGAGCAGACCCCCGATGAGGTCTCCGATGCCGCCGCCGGACTGCTGCTCGCCGGCATCCGCCTTCTTGTTCTTGTTCGCGTTGGCGATGAGGTTCATCACGATCGGCGCGAGGATCGGCAGGAGCTTGCCGAAGTCGATGCCCGCGGTCTCCTTCGACTCGGTGAGCTTCGACGTGACCTTCTTCTCGTCTGCGCCGAGGATGTGGCTGACGATCTTGCTGCCGTCTGCCTGGTCGACGTCGTCGACGGTCGTCACGCTCTTCGTGCCCTCGTGACGCTTGAGCGCGTTCTCGATCGCGGACGACCCCTCGGAGGTCGACGCGTTCTTCGCCAGGCCACCGAGCAGGACCGAGCCGCCCTGCTCCACTGCCGCCTTGGCCTCGTCGTGCGAGACGCCGAGCTTCTTCGCGATGTCGTCGATCGGCACCTGCTTCAGGATGTCCTCAAGAGCCATGGGTTTCCTTCCGGTCTGCGGGCGGTCCACCCGCCTCACCGCTCACAGTAGCGGCGAGGGCGGCCGGGGGAACAGAGCGGGGTCATGTCGGAGGCCGTGCCGGAGCATCGCATCCGATCACCTAAAATCGACCCATGCGCGCCGCTGAGATCCAGGACGACCTTGCAGAGATCCTCGTCACCGAGGAGGAGATCCACGCCAAGCTCATCGAGCTGGCGGCAGAGGTCGCGGCGGACTACGAGGGCAAGGATCTGATCCTCGTCGGCGTCCTCAAGGGTGCGGTCATGGTGATGGCCGACTTCGCCCGTGCGCTGCCGTTCCACGCGCCGATGGACTGGATGGCCGTCTCGAGCTACGGTGCGAGCACGAAGTCGAGCGGTGTCGTGCAGATCCGCAAGGACCTCGACACCGACCTGCACGGCAAGCACGTGCTGATCGTCGAGGACATCATCGACTCCGGCCTGACCCTCAGCTGGCTGCTGGAGAACTTCGAGTCCCGCGGCGCCGAGTCGATCGAGGTGCTCGCGCTGCTGCGCAAGCCCGAGGCAGCGAAGGTCGTCATCGACTGCAAGTACGTCGGGTTCGACATCCCGACCGATTTCGTGGTGGGTTACGGCCTCGACTACGACGAGCGCTACCGCAACCTGCGCGATGTCGCAGTGCTCGCACCGCACGTCTACAGCTGAGGTCGCGGCGGGGCGCTCCGGCAGTACGCCGTGGGTGAACGCACAGCGGGTGCCTATCGCCCGCGCGATACCCTGAACGGATCATGGATGTGAAGAAGCTCACCCGCAATCCGCTGATCTACGTGGCACTCATCTTGCTGCTGCTGTTCGGCGGATTCTTCCTGATCTCGAATCTCAACGCGCCCCACCAGATCACGACCCAGGAGGGTCTGAAGCTGCTCGCGGGCGAGACGGTCACCGAGGTGGTCAACACCGACGGCGACCAGCGCGTCGACATGACGCTGTCGAAGGAGTTCGAGGGCTCGAAGTCGGTGCAGTTCTACTACGTCGACGCTCGGGCGGCCGATGTGGTCGCCGCGATCGACAAGGCGGATCCGAAGGAGGGCTTCGACGACGCGGTACCGCGCGCGAGCTGGTTCGACGGCTTCCTCTCGCTGCTGATCCCGATGATCCTGCTCGGCCTGCTCTTCTGGTGGCTGCTCTCCTCGATGCAGGGCGGCGGCGGTAAGGTCATGCAGTTCGGCAAGTCCAAGGCCAAGCTCGTGAGCAAGGAGACCCCGACGGTCACCTTCGCCGACGTGGCCGGCGCCGACGAGGCGATCGAGGAGCTGCACGAGATCAAGGAGTTCCTCCAGGATCCCGCCAAGTTCCAGGCCATCGGCGCCCGCATCCCGAAGGGCGTCCTGCTGTACGGCCCTCCTGGTACCGGAAAGACGCTCCTCGCCCGTGCTGTCGCCGGCGAGGCGGGCGCGCCCTTCTATTCGATCTCGGGTTCGGACTTCGTCGAGATGTTCGTCGGCGTGGGCGCCTCGCGGGTCCGCGACCTGTTCAGCCAGGCCAAGGAGAACTCGCCGGCGATCATCTTCATCGACGAGATCGACGCGGTCGGCCGTCACCGTGGTGCCGGCCTCGGCGGTGGCAACGATGAGCGCGAGCAGACGCTCAACCAGATGCTCGTCGAGATGGATGGCTTCGACCCGAACGCGAACGTCATCGTGATCGCGGCGACCAACCGCCCGGACATCCTCGACCCTGCTCTGTTGCGCCCTGGTCGCTTCGACCGTCAGATCGGCGTCGACGCCCCTGACCTCAAGGGCCGCCAGCGCATCCTCGAGGTGCACTCCAAGGGCAAGCCGCTCGCGCAGAGCGTCGACCTCGAGGTCGTCGCGCGCAAGACCCCCGGCTTCACCGGTGCCGACTTGGCGAACGTGCTGAACGAGGCGGCTCTGCTGACGGCCCGCTCGAACGCGCAGCTCATCGACAACCGCGCTCTCGACGAGGCCATCGACCGCGTGATCGCGGGTCCGCAGCGTCGCACCCGGGTGATGAAGGACAAGGAGAAGCTCATCACCGCGTACCACGAGGGCGGCCACGCCCTCGCTGCGGCGGCGATGAACTACACCGACCCCGTCACGAAGATCACGATCCTGCCCCGAGGCAAGGCCCTCGGCTACACGATGGTGATGCCGGTCGACGACAAGTACTCCGTCACCCGCAACGAACTGCAGGATCAGCTCACCTACGCGATGGGCGGACGCGTCGCCGAGGAGATCGTGTTCCACGACCCCACCACCGGCGCCTCGAACGACATCGAGAAGGCCACCTCTATCGCCCGCAAGATGGTGCTCGAGTACGGGATGACCACGCAGCTCGGCCCGGTCAAGCTCGGCTCCGAAGGCGGCGAGCCGTTCGCGGGCCGCGATATGGGCCGCGGTCGTGAGTACTCCGAGTCGATCGCCGAGCGCGTCGACATCGAGGTGCGCGCGCTCATCGAGCAGGCGCACAACGAGGCCTACCAGGTGATCAGCGACAACCGTGACATCCTCGACAAGCTCGCGCTCGCGCTGCTCGAGGAGGAGACGCTCGACCACAACCGCATCGCCGAGATCTTCACCGAGGTGCGCAAGCTCCCCGAGCGCCCGCTGTGGCTCTCGAGCGACGAGCGTCCGGTGTCGGAGCGGCCTCCGATCGAGGTGCCGAAGAAGGACGTGTCGCTCGCGGCATCCGTCGAGGCACCCGCCGCGGCACCCCGTACCCAGCCCGGAACGGCAGGCGCCGGTCAGGCGCGCCCCGCGACGGCCTGATCGTGGCCGTCGATCGCGCGCGCGTCGAACGGCTCACGCACGAGCTTCTCGAGGCCATCGGCGAGGACCCCGATCGGCCGGGACTGAAGCAGACCCCGGTGCGGATGGCGGAGCTCTACTCCGAGTTCTTCTCGGGCGTGGGAGAGGATGCCGCAGCACCGCTGGCACGCACGATCAGTGTGGCGCGCGGTCCGGCGCCTGACACCCTGCCCTCGGGGGCCGTGCTGCTGCGCGACATCCGGTTCCGTTCGGTCTGCGAGCATCATCTGCTTCCGTTCGCCGGTCACGCCCACATCGCGTACCTGCCGGGCGAACAGGTGGTCGGCCTCGGCGCCCTGGTGCGGGTCGTCGAGATCCTCGCCGCACGACCGCAGGTGCAGGAACGTCTGGGAGAGCAGATCGCCGACACGATCGCCGAGCACCTCGACACCCGCGGCGTCCTCGTCGTGCTCGACGCGAGCCACGGCTGCGTCACGATGCGCGGAGGGCGCCAGCCCGAGGCATCGACCCTCACGATCGCGGCGCGCGGAGAGTACACGGATGCCGTCTCCCGGGCCGAGCTCATCGCGCTGATCGGCGCTTCGACGGGCTCAGGCGCCCATGGAGTCGCGTCGTGACCGGGATCTGGGGCATCGTCAACGTCACGCCGGATTCCTTCAGCGACGGTGGCCGGTACTTCGACGTCGATCGCGCCGTCGCGCACGGGTTGCGTCTGCGCGCCGCAGGGGCCACCGTGCTCGACGTGGGCGGAGAGTCGACGCGTCCAGGGGCTGAGCGCGTCGGGTCGGCCGAGGAGCAGGCACGCGTGCTCCCGGTGATCGAGCAGCTCGCGGCTGCGGGCGCTCCGGTGAGCATCGACACGATCAACGCTTCCACCGCCGCCGCGGCGGTGCGCGCGGGTGCGCGGATCGTGAACGACGTCTCAGGCGGACTGGGCGACCCCGAGATGCGCGCGGCCGTCGCCGAGTCCGGTGCCGACTTCGCGATCGGGCACTGGCGCGGCTTCTCCGCCGATATGTACGCGAACGCCGAGTATCGCCGTGTCGCCCGCGAGGTCGCCGGCGAGCTGCAGGAACGGATGGGGGAGGCCGCGGCCGCGGGCATCGCTCCCTCCCGGCTCATCCTCGACCCGGGCATCGGATTCGCGAAGGCGGGGGTGCAGAACTGGGACGTGCTGCGCGGACTCGACGAGATCGTCGCGCTCGGTCCACGAGTGCTCATCGGCACATCGCGCAAGAGATTCCTCGCCGAGGTGCTCGCGCAGGCGGACGAGAACGTGTCGGAGGTGCGTCGCGACCTCGCCACCGCCGTCACCAGCGCACTCGCCGCGCGTGCCGGAGTCTGGGCCGTGCGCGTGCATGACGTCGCAGCCACGCGCGACGCCCTTGCGATCGCGCATGCCTGGGACGGCGTCTGAGCCGCGAGCGGCCCACGCCCGCCGCGTACGCTGGAACCATGTTCCCCCTGGATGAGATCGCGCTGACCGGGCTCACGGTGTTCGGACGCCACGGCGTCTACGACCACGAACGCGAGAACGGTCAGGAGTTCACGATCGACGTGCGACTGCATCTGCCGCTGTCGGATGCCGCCGCCTCCGACGACGTCGCCGACACGGTGCACTACGGAGAGCTCGCGGAGAAGATCGCAGGACTCGTCGCCGGGGAACCGGTGGATCTCATCGAGACGCTCGCCGCCCGCATCGCCGATGCCGTGCTCGAGGACCGACGGGTGATCCACACGAGCGTGACCGTGCACAAGCCGCACGCTCCCATCGCACTGACGTTCTCGGATGTGTCGGTGACCGTCCATCGCGGCACCCCCTACGACGCCGTGGAGGTGACCGCGCCATGAGCCGCGATCTCGTTCGCCCGATCCCGGCCCCGGCGCCGAAGCAACCCCGATCGGAGGCCGTCGCGGTCGTCGCCTTCGGCGCGAACCTCGGCGACCGGGAGGGGACGATCCGAGCCGCGGCAGAGCGGATCGGGCGGCTACCGCTGGTCGGCGAGGTGAAGCTGTCGCACCTTTTCGAGACCGTCGCGCTGACTCTCGACGGCCCGGACCCCGACGCGCCGGGCTATGTCAACGCCGTCGCGCTCGTGAGAACGCGCCTCGCGCCGAGCATCCTTCTGGGCATGTTGCACGCGATCGAGGACGAGCACGGACGCGTGCGCGAGCAGCGCTGGGGCGACCGCACCCTGGACCTCGATCTGATCGCCTACGGCGAAGAGGTCTCGGACGATCCGCGGCTGCTGCTCCCGCACCCGCGAGCGGCCGAGAGGCTGTTCGTGCTCGAACCGTGGCTGGATGTCGATCCGGATGCCGTGCTGACCGGTCATGGACCTGTGCAGGAGCTCGCCGACCGGCTGCGCACGGAGGACGAGGGATGAAGCGCACCTCCGCCGGGGTGCTCGTGATCCTCGCGCTGGTCGGCCTGGGATCCGGATACCTGCTCGACCAGATCCTCACCGCGACCGGGCGCGCGACATTCACACCGACGCCGCTGCTCGCGGTGCTGCTCGTGATCGTCGGCGCCGCCGCGCTCGCGCTCGCCTGGCCGGTGCGGAGGAGCCTGCGCACCGGCATCCGCATCGACCCGTTCCGCGCCTTGCGCGCGGTCTCGCTGGCACGCTCCGCAAGTCTGCTCGGCGCGATCATGGCCGGCTTCGGCGGCGGGATGCTGGTATTCCTTCTCACGCGCCCGGTTGTTCCCCCGGTAGGGTCGACCGTGACGATGATCGTCCTGATCGCGAGCAGCATCGTGCTCGTGGTCTGCGCGCTCGTCGCGGAACTGTTCTGCACCCTGCCGAAGGACCCTGATGACTCAGAACCCCGAGAGCCAGCCTCCGATCCCGGCCCCCCTGAATTCGGCGGCAGTCACTGACGCGGCAGCGCTCGACCACGGCACGTACTCCGGCATCCGCACGTCTCGCAGTGCCGCGCGGCTCGAACTCGACGGCGTGTGGCACCAGATCTCTCCCCGCTACGTCGTATCGCAGATCGTGCAGAACGTCATCTTCATCGCGATCATCGCGGCGGCAGCACTCGTGGCGTTCCTCGTGCTCGACCAGATCTGGCCGTTGATCCCGGCCGGAGTCATCATCGTGATCACTCTGCTCACCCTGCTGATCCTGCCGCGTCAGGCCAGGGCGATCGGCTACATGCTGCGCGCCGACGACATCGTGTTCCGCAAGGGCATCCTGTGGCAGCGGATGATCGCCGTTCCCTATGGGCGCATGCAGCTCGTCGACATCACCCAGGGCCCGCTCGACCGTGCCTTCGGGGTCTCGCAGCTGAAGATGGTCACCGCCGCGGCCACGACGGGCGTGCAGATCCCCGGCCTGACGCAGGCTGCCGCCGAGGCGTTGCGCGACACGCTCATCGAGGTGGCCGAGACCCGCCGGACCGGCCTGTGAGCGACCAGCGCCTGCCCGGAGCACCGCTCCCGCCCGACGCCTCGCAGACCCTCGCCGACGGCGAGTGGCATCGGATGCATCCGCTCACCCCGCTCTTCAAGGGCGGGCTCGTCCTACTGATCATCGGCGGATTCCTCATCGCGAACATGCGCGATCGGGTGATCACCTGGCTGGTCGATCTGTTCGAGCCCGGCGTGCACTACAGCGAGTACAACAGCGGTGACCCCGTCGACTGGGTGCTGTCCAACAACTTCGCGCTGCTCGCGCTGCTCGGAGTGCTCGCGCTCGTGATCGTGCTGATCGCGATCTTCTGGGTGATCTGGCGGTTCCAGCAGTTCCGCATCACCGGCGACCACGTCGAGGTACGCAAGGGCATCGTCTTCCGCTCTCATCGTCGAGCTCCGCTCGACCGGGTGCAGGGCGTGAACCTCACGCGCCCGTTCCCCGCCCGCGTCATCGGGCTCGCGAAGCTCGAGGTCGTCGGAGCGGGAACCGACGCGAATGTCGAGCTTGAGTATCTGGCGACGTCGAAGGCGGAGGCGGTGCGTGCCGACATCCTGCGGCTCGCGTCCGGCGCCCGCGCGGCTCGGGACGCCTCGGTCCACGGTGCACCGGGAGTGCCCGGCGCGCCCACCTCGGTGCGCGAACAGCTCGTCGGCTCGGTGAACAGCGGCGTGAACGGCCTGATCACTGGAGTCGATCTCGCGGATGTCGCGCCGGAGAGCGTCGTGAAGATCCCGACGGGGCGCCTCGTGGGGTCGCAGCTCATCTCGAGCGTGCTGTGGCTCGTGTTCTTCGGCATCATCTTCGCCGTCGCCCTCGGCGGCACCCTCATCGGCGGCGTGCTCGACGGGGATCCCGAGACCGCCCTCATCGGGCTCGGGGTCGGGCTCGGCGTCGGCATCCCGATGGTGATCGCGGTCGTCGGAATCACCTGGGCGCAGATCTCGAAGTCGTTGCGCTACTCGATCGCCCCCACCCCCGACGGCGTGCGCATCACCTACGGCCTGCTCACGACGGTGACCGAGACCCTTCCCCCCGGCCGCATCTTCGCGGTCGAGGTGACGCAGTCGTTGCTGTGGCGTCCGTTCGGCTGGTGGACGATCAAGATCAACAGGATGAGCGGCAAGAGCGCGGCGCAGCAGCAGTCCGGCACCGCCCAGCAGTTCAACGTCGTGCTGCCGGTGGGCAAGCGCGCCGATGTCGAGCGAGTGCTCGCGCTCATCCTTCCGGACGCTCCCGTCAGCGACATCCCGCTGATCTGGGAGCACGGCATTCTGGGACCCGTTGCCGGCGATCCGTATCGCACCATGCCTGCGCGGGCCTGGTGGCGACGGCCGTTCTCGTGGAAGCGCCACGGGTACGCGGTCACCGCGTACGGTCTGCTGCTGCGCAGGGGCACCTTCTGGCGCAAGCTCGCGGTGTTCCCCCTCGCCCGCATCCAGGGCATCTCCCTGTCGCAGGGGCCGATCGATCGCGCGCAGCGTGTCTCGGGCGCGCAGGTGCACTCGGTGACCGGTGTGATCCAGGGCCTGCTCTCGGGCCTCGAGCGCGCGGACGCTCTGGAGCTCGTCAACGGGGTCAGTGCGGCTGCCGCACTCGCCGCTGCTCGCGATCATTCGCACCGGTGGGGTCAGTATGCTCCGGATGCTCAGGGGCATACTCTGGCGTCCGCGGCAGGGTTCGCGGCGCCTGCGGCCGGTTCATTCACCCAGGCTGTTCCCGGCGCGCCGGGGGCGCCCGCGTATGGGGGAGCACCCGGAGCGCCATCGGCCGGGGCCGCTGCGCACAATTCGTATCCGTATGCCGGAGCGCCGCAGCCGGCTTATCCGACGGCTCCGTCGGCCGCGCATCCGGCACCGCCGTTCCCGTCGGCCGCGCATCCGGCACCGCCGCTCCCGTCGGCCGCGCATCCGGCTCCGCCTGCGCCTCCTGCGGGGTATTCGGCTCCGGCCGTGG
Source organism: Microbacterium sp. ZW T5_45 (assembly GCF_044987415.1). NCBI lineage: Bacteria > Bacillati > Actinomycetota > Actinomycetes > Micrococcales > Microbacteriaceae > Microbacterium > Microbacterium sp. ZW T5_45. The sequence continues at coordinate 11,481 of NZ_JBJDRJ010000041.1, forward strand.
GGCAGCCCGCACCGCCGCTCCCGTCCGCCGCGCATTCGGCTCCGCCTGCGCCTCCCACGGGGTACTCGGCTCCGGCCGATCCTTCTGCGGTCCAGCCTGCTCCTCTGACGAGCCGGCCCGCGCCGTCGGCGGGGCAGCAGGTGCCCCCGGCCGCTCATCCCGCGCCGGTGATTCCTCCGCTCGTTCAGCCGACCACGCGCGCGGAGGCGCGACGCGCGGCATCCGCGGCTGAATCGACTTCGGCGACGGCATCCGGTCAAGGACCCGCGGACGCCGACGCGACGACTCCGGGGAACACGCACGATGACTGACGGTCTCCGCCGCGACGGACGGCTGGGGATCGGCATCATCGGAGCAGGACGCGTCGGCCCGGTGATCGGCGCAGCCCTCGCCGGCGCTGGGCACGCGGTCACCGGCATCACCCGCGGATCCGATGACGAGCGCGCCTCCGCCGTGCTCCCCGACGTCCCCGTGCTCGACGCGCTCGACGTGGTTCGTCGCAGCGAGCTCGTCGTCATCGCGGTGCCGCACGACCAATTGCCCGGTCTCGTCTCGGGCATCGCTGAACTCGGCGGCTGGCAGATGGGGCAGCTGGTGCTGCACACGGATCCCGCCCATGGCATCGAGGTCCTGCGCCCGGCGGCCGAGCGCGGGGCTATCCCGCTCGCGGTGCACCCGGCGATCACCTTCACGGGGACCTCGATGGATCTGCGTCAGCTGCAGGCAGGATACGCCGCCGTGACCGCGCCGCCTGCCGTGCTGCCGATCGCGCAGGCACTCGCCGTCGAGATGGGGTGCGAACCCGTCGTCGTAGCCGAGGCCGATCGCGAGGCCTACGCGGACGCGATCGACGCGGTCGCCGAGTTCGCCCGCTCGATCATCGGGCAGTCGACGGCGAGGCTGCGGGATATCGGGGTGCCCAACCCCGGGGGCTACCTGTCGGCGCTCGTGCAGTCGACCGTCGAACGCGCTCTGCGCGATGCCTCTGATCCGCCGCCCCTGCTCTGACCACGAGGCCGGCTCGGCGGACGGAGCGTGGGCAGGCGGGTTCGCCTCGCCGCGTCCTTCTTCTGCGCGCTTCCCCGGGCCCGCCCGCCGCCTCGGACCGTCGGCCAAGCTCGGTAAACTGGGCGGGACTTCCAAGGAGCCCCGCACATGACTGACGCGCCCGCGCAGACCACCACCGATCCCTCGACCGAGGAGGACGTCCACGAGCAGAAGGCGGTCCGCCTCGCGAAGCGCGAGCGCCTGATCGCGAAGCGCGCGGACGCCGGTGGCGGAGCGTTCCCCGTGAGCGTGCCGGTGACCCACGGCATCCCCGCGCTGCGCGCGGAGTACGGCGAGCTCGAGGCGGGGGCCGAGACCGGTGTCATCGTCGGCGTCGCGGGTCGCGTCGTCTTCAGCCGGAACACGGGCAAGCTCTGCTTCGCCACGCTGCAGGCGGGTGACGGCTCGCGCATCCAGGCGATGATCTCGCTCGCGAATGTCGGTGAGGAATCCCTCGCCGACTGGAAGGAATACGTCGATCTCGGCGACCATGTCTTCGTGCACGGAGAGGTCATCTCGAGCCGCCGCGGTGAGCTCTCGATCATGGCGGACGACTGGGCGATCGCCTCGAAGGCGATCCTGCCACTGCCGAACGCCTACTCCGAGCTCAGCGAAGAGGGCCGTGTCCGCAGCCGCTACCTCGATCTGATCGTCCGCGAGCAGGCCCGCACCACCGTGCGCGCCCGTGCCGCCGTGAACGCCAGCCTGCGTGCGACCTTCACCGGTCACGACTATCTCGAGGTCGAGACGCCGATGCTGCAGGTGCAGCACGGGGGAGCATCCGCCCGTCCGTTCATCACGCACTCGAACGCCTTCGACACCGAGCTGTACCTGCGCATCGCTCCCGAGCTCTACCTCAAGCGCGCCGTCGTCGGCGGCATCGAGCGCGTGTTCGAGATCAACCGCAACTTCCGCAACGAGGGCGCCGACTCGACGCACAGCCCCGAGTTCGCGATGCTCGAGGCGTATCAGGCGTACGGCGATTACAACCAGATGGCAGCTCTCACCCAGGAGCTGGTGCAGAACGCCGCGATCGCGGTCGCGGGTTCCACCACCGTCACCTGGGCCGACGGCACCGAGTACGACCTCGGCGGCGAGTGGGACCGCATCTCGATGTACGAGTCGCTCTCGGCGGCCTCGGGCCGGACGATCACCCCGGGCGACTCGGTGGAGGACCTCATCGCCTTCGCCGAGGCCAGCGGCGTCGATCTGCCGCCGCAGGCGACGCACGGCAAACTCGTCGAAGAGCTCTGGGAGCACTTCGTGAAGGGCGACCTCGTGCGCCCGACCTTCGTGATGGACTTCCCCGTCGACACCTCCCCGCTCGTCCGCGAGCACCGCTCGATCATCGGCGTCGTCGAGAAGTGGGATCTCTACATCCGCGGCTTCGAACTCGCCACCGGCTACTCCGAGCTCGTCGACCCCGTCATCCAGCGCGAGCGGTTCGAAGAGCAGGCGAAGCTCGCCGCCCGTGGCGACGTCGAGGCGATGCCGATCGACCAGGAGTTCCTCCGTGCGCTCGAGCACGCCATGCCGCCGTCCGGCGGAATGGGAATGGGCATCGACCGCCTGCTCATGGCCATCACCGGACTCGGCATCCGCGAGACGATCCTGTTCCCGCTCGTCAAGTAGTCCGGTGCGGCACCGGGGACGCCGCGTCACGCGCGGCGACCCCGGTCCCGGCGGAAGGCCCACTCGGGCAGGAGACCGCCGCCGATCATCGTGCGCAACAGGGCAGCGAGGCCGTACTCGGGATCGATCTCGCGCACGAGATCGAGGTATGAGGCCGCATGCGTCGAGCGACCGAGCGCCCAGGACAGCCACGCCGCGAGCGTCAGCGGCCCGCGGCGCAGGCGGCGGGGAGCCCGCGCCGCGGCGAGACGGACCACCGAGAGCGCGAGTTGCAAGCGATCGGGATCCGGCGAGGGTCCCCTGCCGAGGAACCGCTCACCGACCTCATCCGGCATCGACGCGCCCAGCTCGACATACGCGTACTGCGCCGAGAGGGTGCGATCGCCGCCGGCGAGATCCGACGCCCACTGGGTCAGCGCGACGTCGCGGAACGCCGGTCGGTCGAGGCACCAGAGCAGCGCGGCCGTCACGAACGGCGGCTGGCTCTCGGGGGAGTCGAGGAGCATCTCGAAGAAGTCGGGCAGATCCTCCAGCACGACGAGCGCGGCGATCGCCTGCGGATTCTCGGCACCCGTGAGAGGGCCGTGCTCCTCGCGCTCGAGGATCCGGCCGATGTCGACGAGAGCCCGCCCCACGCGCTCCTTCGTCGCCAGGTCGGCCGGGGGCAGATCGGTACCCGCGTGCTGGTCTCCCGAGACATCGCCGATCAGTGGAACGTCGGGCACCGCGGCGATCGCGTCGAGCGGATTCAGTTGCGGCTCGTCGTCGAGGTAGCTCGCCCACCCTCCCGGGGTCACGATCAGCGCGTCCACGAGGCGCAACCCGGCGTCCTGAGCGCATGCCGTGAGCTCGGCCACGTGGATGCTCAGCGGCAGCACGAGGCCGTCGCGCGTGGGCTGCGGATCGTCGTCGGCGTACACGACGATCGCGACGGCATCCGCTGCGTCGACGCGACTCACCAGACCGATCGCGATGTCGGCGTACTCCTCGGGGTCGATCTTCAGATCGGGCAGATCCATGCGCATCGCGCCGTGCGTTCGCGATCCGTGGAAGGGAAGGAGCACGATGCTCCGCCGAGGGGTGAAGCCCGCGAGCGCGGGAACCATGCGGAGGAACTCGGCGGAGCCGGAGGCGTGAAGGAGAGTGGTCATGACGCGAGTGTTCCCGGCCGGCATCCGCGACGGGGTGATTCCACAGGACGGACGCCGAAATCCTGAGAAGGGCGGAATGTGCACGACAAGTCGCTCGCGTACCATGGAGGGCATGGAGAACTTCTGGCTCACCGCCGTCTGGTCGATCCTGCCGACCATCGTGGTGTGCGCCGTCTTCTACTTCGTCATCCGCGGCATCCTCCGTTTCGACCGCACCGAGCGTCGCGTACACGCGAAGATCGAAGCCGAGGAACGCGCAGCGCGCGGTCTGCCGCCGCGCCCCTGACCAAGGCACGGGCCGGTGTCGGTCCCATCGGATACTGTGAAGCGAGCGCCGTTGCGGCGCCGGCTGCGGTGATGACCGTCGCAGTGCCGACTCGTCGAGAGGGCCCGGAGTGAGCGCCGAGACGTGGGGACTGTGGCTCGCAGGCTTCCTCGTCGTCGTCGACCTCGCGGTGCGCATCACGGCGATCATCGTCATCCCGCGCAACCGACGCCCGACCGCAGCGATGGCCTGGCTGCTCGCGGTGTTCTTCCTCCCGTACATCGGCGTCGTGCTGTTCCTTCTCATCGGGAACCCGCGTCTGCCACGCGCCCGCCGCCGCAAGCAGGATCAGATCAACGAATACATCCGCGACGCGAGCGAGCAGCTGCACTTCGGCACTCTCCGGCCCGACCCGCCGAACTGGTTCCCCCCGCTCGTCGAGATGAACCAGCGACTCGGAGCCCTGCCGATCTCTGGCGACAACGGGGCGCACCTGATCTCGGACTATCAGGAGTCGCTCGACGCGATGGCCGACGAGATCCGCAAGGCGACGCAGTACGTCCACGTGGAGTTCTACATCCTGCAGTCGGACGCATCGACGGACAACTTCTTCCGTGCTCTGGAAGAGGTCGCGGCGAAGGGGATTCCGGTGCGGGTGCTGCTCGATCACTGGGCGAACCGCTGGAAACCGCGCTACCGCAAGACGATCGACCGCCTGAATGCGATGGGCGCCGACTGGCACCTGATGCTGCCGGTGCAGCCCCTCAAGGGGCGGATGCAGCGCCCTGATCTGCGCAACCACCGCAAGCTGCTCGTCGTCGACGGCGACGTCGCGTTCCTCGGCTCGCAGAACATCACCGACTCCACCTACAACCTGCCCAAGAACATCAAGCGCGGCCTGCATTGGGTCGACCTCATGGTCAGGATCGACGGCCCCGTGGTGCTCAGCGTCAACGCGATCTTCGTCGCCGACTGGTACAGCGAGACCGACGACATCCTCGAGGAGATCGACATCGCTCACGCCGACATCGGGAGCGGCGACCTCGACTGCCAGGTAGTGCCGTCGGGGCCCGGTTTCGAGGTCGAGAACAACCTGCGGCTGTTCCTCGGTCTGCTCTACTCGGCCAAGGAGCGGATCATGATCGTGAGTCCGTACTTCGTCCCCGATGAGGCGCTGCTGCTCGCCGTGACCGCCGCGGTCGACCGCGGCGTCCAGGTCGAGCTGTTCGTCTCGGAAGAGGGGGACCAGGCGATGGTCTACCACGCCCAGCGCAGCTACTACGAGGCGCTGCTGCGGGCGGGAGTGCGCATCTGGATGTACCGCAAGCCGTACATCCTGCACACGAAGAGCCTCACGATCGACGACGAGGTCGCGGTGATCGGCTCGAGCAACATGGACATGCGCTCGTTCGGTCTCAACCTCGAGGTGTCGATGCTCGTGCGAGGCGAGGAGTTCGTCACCGAGATGCGCGCGGTCGAGGCCGAGTACCGCGCGCTCAGCCGGGAGCTGACCCTCGAGGAGTGGATGCGCCAGCCGCTGAGGTCGACCGTGCTCGACAACCTCGCACGCCTCACTTCCGCACTGCAGTGAGTCGAGGCCTGGTCGCGGAATATCGGGCCGAGTAGCCTGAGACCATGACCGCACGCATCCGGCTCGCCGCCGCCCTTTCCGTGATCGCCGTCGTGGCTCTGGCCGCGGGCTGTGCGAGCGGTCCCTCGTCTGATTCGCCCACGAGCTCCTCGATGCCGTCGGCGGCACCGTCGTCCGCGACCGACGTCGGCGATGACGATGGCCTCGGAGACGACATGGACGGGACGATCCTCGACGACGGGCGGGCATTCGCGGTGCTCACCTGGGGATCGTCATCCTGCGTGCCCACGGTCGCTGACGCGACGGGCGACGGGCAGACGGTCGTCGTCGCCCTCACAGACGGCGACGACGCTGATCGCGTGTGCACGGCCGACTACGCGGCTCGGGCGAGCGTCGGCACCCTGCCGGAAGGCGTCGATCCCACCCAGGACATCACGCTCCAGGTCACCTACGGAGACGTCACGGACGACGTGGACCTCGACGGAGACGCGTCCTTCTCGGGTGTGCCAGGCTCTCCGACCGAGTACACCCCCTCGGCCGGTTGGATCGACGACGGGATGCTGGTGCTGCTGACCTGGGGCTCGTCGAGCTGCCCGCCGGTCGTGGAGTCGCTCGAAGGCTCGGGATCGGCCGGGACAGCGACCTTCACGACCGACGACTCGCAGGTGTGCACCATGGACATGGCACCCAGGGCGACGCTGCTCTCGTTCCCCGACGTCTCCGTGGAGGACGACGCGTTCACCCTGACGCTCGTGGGCGGCGGACTCGACGGCACCGTCGCCGTCCGCGGCTGAACAGGACACCCGCAGCCCGCCCGGCGGCACCGAAGCCGGACCCGCCCGGACCCGGCCGCTGAAGTCACAGCCGAGCGGTCGGATGCCCCGCCGGAAGAGCGAGCAGCAGTGCGCCGGCATCCACTCGGCAGACCATGCGCACCGCCTCGCCGAACTCGTCGCCGTCGATCTGGATCGGCGTGGGCGTCGTCGTCGCGGTCTCGGCGGCGATGCCGCGGAAGTAATGCACTGCGGCGTTCCTGCCGCGGTGCTGGAGCGCCTTGCGTCCCACGCGCGTGCGGCGGAGCACCGAGTTGTCCCACCAGATCTTGCGCCAGACGTTGATCCAACCGAGCACACCCGTCGGCTGGATGACGGCGATGTCGAGCGTGCCGTCGGCGATCGATGCGTCGGGCACGAGTTCGATGCCCGCGGGGAGCATTCCGCAGTTGGCGAAGAGGATGCTGTGCGCCCTGCTCGTGAGAAGGCGGCCATCGTCGACCTGATAGACCGCGCGGAAGGGCTTGGCGGTGGCGAGTGAACGGGCGGCCCCGTCGACGTAGGCTATCCATCCGACGGTCTTCTTCCAGTCCGACCGGGTGTTGGCGATCATGTCGGCGTCGAGCCCGATGCCCGCCATCACGACGAAGGCATGCGCGCTGCGTCCACCGTCCTGCCGGGTGACCTCTGCCCAGCCGATGTCGATGGGGTGACGGTCGCCGTGCAGCGCGGCCCGGATCATCACGGAGGCGTCGCCGAGAGGCAGGCCGAGATTGCGGGCGAGCAGGTTGCCGGTGCCGCTGGGCAGGATCGCCAGAGGCACGCCCGACCCGGCGATCGCCTCGGACACTGCGCGGACCGTACCGTCGCCGCCGGCCACGAGCACGACGTCCACGCCGCGGGCGAGCGCGTCGGCCGTCGCGGCCTGCCCCGCATCGTCGATCGTCGTCGGGTAGAAGGCCGGATGCTCCCAGCCCGCCTCCGCGCAGATCTCGCGCACCCGTGCGCGCAGGCCCCGCTCGTCGACCTTCAGAGGGTTGTAGACCAGCGCCGCCTGGTCACGGCGGTCGCGAGGGGGCGTCATGGCGATACTCTATTCCCGGCATCCGCCCGTGCTTGACCCGACGGATCGCCGTCAGCGCTGATCGCCCACAGAGAGGAGACGCGGTGACCGACATCCAGGATCCGCGCGACCTTCTGCAGACGATGGTCGCCGACGACCCGCAGCGGCTGCGCAGACGCAGTCTCTCGCTCGGTGTTGATCGGGACGACGCCGAGGACGTGGCGCAGACGGCTCTCCTGCGCGCCTGGCGGTCGATCGAGGCGCTCGACATCCCGGAGCCGGGGCGCATGTGCTCGTGGCTCGACACGATCGCCCGCAACGTGGTGATCGACCTTGCCCGCCAGCGCTCGCGTCGTCCGATCGGCGAGTTCGACGCCGACCTGCCTGATGAGGTGAACGTCGCCGCGCAGGTCGAGGTGAGAGTGATCCTCGACAACGCCCTCGCGGCGCTGCGAACACTGCCCGACGCTCTGCGGGAGCCGCTGGTGCTGTCGGTCGTCGACGGACTCTCGACCGCCGAGGTCGCGGACCGCCTGGGTATCGAGCCGGCCACCGCTCGTCAGCGCATCTCGCGGGCTCGGAAGGCGCTCGAGGGATGCCGGGAGTCCGGCATGGGCGCCGGCTGAGGGAACCGACAGCGCGGGTGAACCGTGCGCGCTGAGGGAGCCGACCGCGTCGATCCCCTCAGCGGTGACACGGTGATCAGGCGGTGCCGAAGGGGTTGTCGACTGCGTAGCGCCAGCCGTGCTCCTCGCTGAAGACCGCCACGTCGGCCGTGGTGCCGGCGAGGGAGATCTCGGAGCCGTCGGGGCCCGTCCCGGAGATGGTCCAGTCCGCGATGGCGAGGCCGGTGCCCCCCCGACTCGAAGGTACGACGCACCGTCATCGAGATCGGAAGGTTCAGACCGAGGAACTGCTCGAGCGCGCCGCGCACGGCGCTCTCGCCGGTGACGGGCTGACCCGGTGCGGGCACGAAGACGACGTCGGGCAGGTTCAGCGCCATCAGGCCGTCGAGGTCGCGGGCGTTGAACCGGTCGGCGAAGGCGAGGTTGAGCTGGTCGAGTGAGGTGACGGGAGAGGTCACGGTGGGTCCTTTCATCGCGGGGTGGCCGGGTGCCGCCCTCGCGCCGGCGAGGGTGCCGGCTTCTCTGAGGAAGACGACGGTCGCGGCGGGATGTGACAGATCCGTGCGATCGAGCACGCACCATAGACTTGGTGGATGATCGACCTCGCCCTTCTTCGCGACAACCCCGAGATCGTCCGCCGCTCGCAGGCCGCCCGCGGCAATGACGAGTCCACTGTGGATGCGGCGCTCGAGGCCGATCGATCGCGTAGAGCCGCCCTGTCGGCCTTCGAAGAGCTGCGCGCCCAGCAGAACGCGTTCGGCAAGCAGGTCGCGAAGGCTCCCAAGGACGAGAAGGCCGCGCTCGTGGCGCAGGCCAAGGAGCTCGCCGACCGGGTCAAGCAGGCGCAGCAGGCCGCGAACGAGGCCGCGGAGACGGCATCCGCCGCTCTCGCCCGCATCGAGAACATCGTCATCGACGGCGTCCCGGCCGGCGGCGAGGCGGACTTCGTCGAACTGCGTCGTGTCGGTGAGGTGCCCTCATTCGACTTCGAGGCGCGCGACCATCTCGAGATCGGCGAGATCCTCGGGGCGATCGACATGGAGCGTGGAGCCAAGGTTTCCGGGGCGCGCTTCTACTTCCTCAAGGGGATCGGTGCCCGCCTCGAGATCGCACTGATGAACCTCGCGCTCGACAAAGCCCTGCAGAACGGCTTCACGCCGATGATCGTGCCGACGCTCGTGCGTCCGGAGATCATGCAGGGCACCGGCTTCCTCGGCGAGCACGCCGACGAGGTCTACCACCTGGACAAGGACGACGACCTGTATCTCGTGGGCACGAGCGAGGTCGCGCTGGCCGGGTACCACAAGGACGAGATCGTCGACCTCGGCAAGGGGGCGCTGCGCTACGCCGGCTGGTCGACGTGCTATCGCCGCGAGGCAGGGTCTCACGGCAAGGACACCCGCGGCATCATCCGCGTGCACCAGTTCAACAAGCTCGAGATGTTCGTCTACACCGACCCGGCGGATGCCGAGGCCGAGCACCTGCGCCTCGTCGCGCTGCAGGAGGAGATGCTCACCGCACTCGGTCTCGCGTACCGCGTGATCGACGTCGCCGCGGGCGACCTCGGCTCGAGCGCAGCGCGCAAGTACGACATCGAGGCGTGGGTGCCGACGCAGGGTGCGTTCCGCGAGCTCACCTCGACGTCGAACTGCACGACCTACCAGGCGCGACGGCTCGACGTGCGGCACCGCCCGGCCCCTGCGGCAGGCTCAGCGACTCCGGGCGAGGCAGGTCAGACCGCGAAGACCCAGCATGTCGCGACCCTGAACGGCACGCTCGCGACCACCCGCTGGATCGTGGCGCTGCTCGAGACCCACCAGCAGGCCGACGGCTCGGTGCGCGTGCCGGAGGTGCTGCGCCCCTACCTCGGAGGCATCGAGGTGATCCGCCCTGAGGGATGGGTCGACCCGGAAGCCGAGGGACAGGCCCCAGAGGGACAGGCCGCAGAGTGACCGAGGCCTGGCTCGTCGGCCTCGACGTCGACGGCACGATCCTGCTGCAGGACGAGACCATGAGTCCTGGTGTCGTCGAAGCCGTCGCTCGGGTGCGCGATGCCGGCCACCTCGTGACGATCGCGACCGGCCGCAGCTGGATCGCGACCCAGCGCTACGTCGAGGAGCTCGGCATGACTGCTGAGTACGTCGTCTGCTCGAACGGGGCGGTCACCATGCGTCGCGTCGGCGACGAGTGGGAGCGGTGGAACGTCGAGACGTTCGACCCGACGCCCGTGCTCGATCTGCTGCGCGACCGGCTGCCGCAGGCCAGGTACATGGTCGAGCTCGCCTCCGGTCAGCGCCTGTACACGCAGCAGCTCGACGACTGGACGCTCGACGGCGGCCGGCAGGTCTCGTTCGAACAGCTCGCCGAGGAGCCCGTCTCGCGCGTCGTCGTCGTCTCTCCCGGCCATGACGAGGAGGACTTCCACCGGCTCGTCGCGGATGCCGGCCTCAACGAGGTGTCGTACGCGATCGGCTGGACCGCATGGCTGGACATCGCCCCGAACGGCGTCGACAAGGGCACGGCCCTGGAACGGGTGCGCGCCGAGCTCGGTCTCGACGGTGAGCGCGTGCTCGTCGCCGGAGACGGCCGCAACGACATCGGCATGTTCGGCTGGGCGCGCGCGCTCGGCGGGCGAGCGGTCGCGATGGGACAGGCGCCGGACGAGGTGAAGGACGCCGCGAACGAGGTGACGCTGGACGTCGTCGACGGCGGGCTCGCGCGGGCGCTGAACACGCTTCCAGCGCCCGCCCAGGTGCGCGCCGGAGAATAGAACTCGGCTAGACTCACGGCTTGTCGGCAGATTCGTCTGTCGGGAGGGTTGTCCGAGCGGCCGATGGAGCTGGTCTTGAAAACCAGTGGGCAGAGATGTCTCAAGGGTTCGAATCCCTTACCCTCCGCTTCGTGAGTGCGTCGCCGCACCAGACGGCCCCGCACCCATAACCGAAAGGCCCCGAGTGAGTCAGAACACCCGACGTCGCCGCACCATCGCGCGACACGGACAGCTCCGCACGCCGGGACCGATCAGCCAGTTGCTGACCTTCATCGCACTCGGTCTCGCCGTGGTCCTCGTCAGCGGCGTCGCCGTCGCCGGCTACATCGCCTATGACCTCACCAGCACGGTCTCGGCCAACGCCGTCGAGATCGAGGGCCAGGAGGACCTCCCGCCGGACATCGGCGCCTACGAGGGCGGATTCAACATCGTCCTCGCCGGCATCGACACCTGTGAAGAGGCGTACGCGCAGTACTTCGGAGACCGCTGCAGCGGCAAGGACTCCGAGGGCAACCTCAACGACGTCAACCTGCTCGTGCATGTCTCCGACGCCCCGCGGCGCGTGACGGTCGTGAGCTTCCCGCGCGACCTCATGGTGCCGATCCCCGAGTGCGAGGATGCCGAGGGGACGACGCACTCGGCGATGAGCAAGCAGCCCCTGAACTCGGCGTACACCGACGGCGGGCTCAACTGCGTCGTGCAGACGATCTCGAAGCTCACGGATCAGGAGATCCAGTTCGCGGCCACCGTCACCTTCGGCGGCGTGATCGAGATCACCAACGCGATCGGCGGCGTCGACGTCTGCCTCGCGAGCCCGATCAAGGACCGCTACACCGGACTCGACCTGGATGAGGGAACTCACACCCTGCAGGGACTCCAAGCGCTGCAGTTCCTGCGCACCCGCCACGGCGTCGGCGACGGCAGCGATCTTGGCCGCATTGGCAACCAGCAGCAGTACATGTCGAACCTCGCGAAGCAGCTCATCAGCAGCGACACCCTCGGCAACGTGCCGACGATGCTGAAGCTGGCGACCACCGCGGTCGACAACCTCGAGACCAGCACCTCGCTCGCCGACCCGATGAAGATCGTGCAGATCGCGCTCGCAGTGAAGTCCGTGGACTTCGCCGACATCGTGTTCCTGCAGTACCCCTCGAACACCGACCCCGACAACGCCAACAAGGTCGTGCCGAACAAGACCGCCGCCGCGGCCATGTGGGAGGCGATCAACGCCAACGCCCAGCTGCAGGTCACCTACGAGAACACCGACCGCGACGGCGTGGTCGTCACCGACCCCGGAACGACGACCGATGCGACGGCGGATGCCGGAACGACGGATGCCGGAACGACGGATGCCGGAACGGCGGATGCAGGGACCACCGAGGGCGCGACGGGTGAGGTCGCGACGCCCGAGGCGTCGGTGACGCCGGGCGTCGTGGAACTGCCCGACACGATCAAGGGCACCTCGGCCGCGCAGACGGTCTGCTCCAACGGCAACGTGAAGTGACGTCGCCCGCGTGAGGTGAGTGCCCCGGCTCAGCGGCGCGGAGCCAGGGCCTCGATCACCTTCTCGACGATGCCCGCCATGTCGACATCGCGGTCGACCATCCACTGCAGCTGCAGACCGTCGGCGACGGCCTGCACGACCCTGGCCATGGTGTCGGGGTCGAGCACGGGCGCGCGATCGGTCTCTGCCGCGAAGCCCGCGGTGACCAGTGCGCGCAGTTGAGCATTGCGCTCCAGGAAATATTCGTGTGCAGGATGCGCCGGGTCGGCGGCATCGACCGCGAGCCGGGAGAAGAGCTCGACCAGCCCGGGGACCTCGGCGTTGTGGCGGATCGCGCCGAGCAGGCGGTCCTGCGTGCTCTGCTCGTGCGGGCCCTCCTGCGCGAGGCCATCGTGTTCATCGCGCTTGCGCAGCACCGCGGTGAACAGCTCCTCCTTGGTGCCGAAGTAGTGCAGGAGCGCGGCCGGGGTGACGCCCACCACCTCTGCGATCTGCTTGAGCGAGGCGTTCTGATAGCCGTGACGTCCGATGACGTCGAGCGCGCTCTCCAGGATCTCCTCGCGCCGGGCGATGCCCTTCGCATATGAACCTCGTCGTGTCATCCTCCGAGCGTAAACCTGAACCGTGTTTGGAAACGAATGCTGATCGACATATAGTTTTCGCAGGACATCGTCGTCACCCGCGAAAGGAAGCAGTGCACATGACCGACAACCCGGCATCCGATCTCACTCTCGAGGAGAAGGCATCGCTCACCAGCGGTGCGGACTTCTGGACCACCAAGGCCATCGAGCGGGCCGACATCCCGTCGATCATGATGACCGACGGCCCGCACGGTCTCCGCAAGCAGGCGGGCGGATCTGACCACCTCGGTCTCGCCAGCAGCGTGCCCGCGACGTGCTTCCCGCCCGCGGTCGGCATCGGTTCGTCGTGGGATCCCGAACTCATCGAGCGCGTCGGCGCGGCGATCGGCCGTGAGGCCGCGATCGAGGACGTGGCGGTCGTGCTCGGCCCCGGCGTCAACATCAAGCGCTCGCCGCTGTGCGGTCGCAACTTCGAGTACTTCTCCGAGGACCCGATCGTCTCGGGCGTGCTCGGCGCGGCATCCGTTCGCGGCGTGCAGACGCAGGGCGTCGGCACCTCGCTCAAGCACTTCGCCGCGAACAACCAGGAGTACGACCGTATGCGGGCGAGCTCGGACGTGGATCCCCGCCCCCTGCGCGAGATCTACCTGCGCGGATTCGAGCGCGTCGTCAAGGACGCAGCCCCCTGGACCGTCATGTGCTCGTACAACAAGCTCAACGGCGTCTGGACCTCGGAGGACCCGTGGCTGCTCACCAGCGTGCTGCGCGACGAGTGGGGCTTCGACGGCCTCGTCGTGTCCGACTGGGGCGCGGTGAACGACCGCATCGCCGGTGTCGCCGCCGGCCTCGATCTCGAGATGCCGTCGTCGGGCGGACGGACGGATGCTCAGCTCGTGGCCGCCGTGCAGGCCGGGGAGCTCGCCGAGAGCGTGCTCGACACCGCCGCGGGGCGCGCGATCGACCTCGTTCGCAAGGCGCAGCAGCGTCCGGCGGTCGAGGGCGCTCTCGATGTCGACGCCCACCACGCGCTGGCCCGCGAGGCCGCGGGCCGCTCGATCGTGCTGCTCAAGAACGAGGCCGACCTCCTGCCGCTCGCTCCTGCGCAGAAGGTCGCCGTGATCGGCGCGTTCGCCACCGAGCCCCGCTATCAGGGCGCCGGATCCTCGCTCATCAACCCGACCCGCCTGGACGCAGCGCTGGACGCTCTGCGCGACGTCGGCGGTGAGAACGTCTCCTACGCGCCCGGCTTCGCGGTCGAGGGCGGCGCGATCGCCGCATCCGGTCGCTCCGCCGAGGACCTGCAGGCCGAGGCCGTTCGGGTCGCCGCAGAGGCGGACGTCGCCGTGGTCTTCCTCGGGCTGCCCGCGTCGGAGGAGTCGGAGGGCTTCGACCGTGAGCACATCGATCTGCCCGCCGTGCAGCTCGCCGTGCTCGACGCCGTACTCGCCGCCAACCCGAACACCGTCGTCGTGCTCTCCAACGGCGGCGTCGTCGCGCTGCCCTTCGTCGACCGTGTGCCGGCGATCGTCGAGAGCTGGCTGCTGGGCCAGGCGGGCGGCAGCGCCGTCGCCGACGTGCTGTACGGTGCCGTGAACCCCTCAGGGCGGCTGACCGAGACTGTGCCGGTGCGCCTCGAGGACAACCCTTCGTACGGCAACTTCCCCGGCGAGTTCGGGCACGTCCGCTACGGCGAGGGACTGCTCGTCGGCTACCGCTGGTACGACGCGAAGAAGATCGACGTGACGTTCCCGTTCGGCTTCGGTCTGTCGTACACGACGTTCTCGTACGGCGAGGCCACGGCATCCGTCGTCGACGGCGACATCGTCGTGCGCGTGGACGTCACGAACACCGGCGACCGCGACGGCCGCGAGGTCGTGCAGGTCTACACGGGCCTGCCGGGATCGATCGTGCAGCGCGCTCCCCGGGAGCTCAAGGCGTTCGCCTCGGTCGCTCTGGCCGCCGGCGAGACCCGCACGGTCGAACTCGTCGTGCGCCGAGAGGACCTCGCCTACTGGGACGTCCGCGTCGATCGTTTCGTCGTCGAAGGCGGCGAGTACACGGTCGAGGTGGGGGCCTCGAGCCGGGACATCCGCTCGTCGGTCGCCGTCGCGGTCGAGGGCGATGCGGTCGTCCTGCCGCTCGACCTGAACTCGTCGATCGGCGACATCCTCGGACACCCGGTCGCGGGGCCGGTGGTGCAGCAGGGCCTCGCCGGTTTCCTCGGTGCGGGCGATGCGGGCGCTGCGGAGGACGAGGGGATGCAGAAGATGATGGCCTCGTTCCCGATCGGCCGTCTCGTGGGCTTCCCGGGTGTGCCGTTCACGCGCGAGCAGATCGAGGAGCTCATCGCCTCGGCGAACGCCGGGGTCTGAGCCCGCGCCTCTCTCGCTCCTGAGCTCGTCCCGCCGACGCTCCTGCTCAGCTACGACGCCCCCTCTCATTTACGCAAATGAGAGGGGGCGTCGTAGCTCAGCGGGGGCGTCGGCTCGCTGGGCGTAGCTCAGCGGGGGCGTCGGCGATCAGAGGCACCGGTGGTCAGGGGACCACGAGCACTCCGTTGCGGCGGTGCGGCAGCACGGCGAGCGCTTCATCGCGCAGCGCGTCGGGGAGCAGCTCCTGCGGGGCGTCCTGGAAGGCGAGCGGACGCAGGAACCGGCGGATGGCCGAGGCGCCGACCGAGGTGTGCAGCGAGGTCGTCGCGGGCCACGGTCCGCCGTGCTGCTGCGACCACGTCACCGCGACACCGGTCGGCCACCCTGCGAACAGCACCCGGCCCGCCCGGGCCTGCAGCAGCTCGAGGACCTCGGCGACCTCCTCACCCGATTCCGAGTGCAGTGTGGCCGTGAGACTCCCCGGTACCGCGCGGAGTGCGGCGTGCAGCTCCTCGTCCGAGGAGTACTCCACGAGCAGCGTCACCGGGCCGAAGCACTCCTCGAACAGCGTCTCCGGACGCTCGGTCACGGCCACGGCATCCGTCCGCAGTGCAACGGGGCGTACCCCGGCGACCTCGGTCCCGGTCGCGACGACCGAGACCGATGCATCGCCTTCGAGATGCGCGAGTCCCTCGGGGAAGGCATCCGTGATGCGGTCGGTGAGCAGCGGTCCTCCGCTCGCCGTGGGCACGGCGGCCGCGACGGCCTCGTCGAATCCCGACCCGGCGGGGAAGAACACGACTCCCGGCTTGGTGCAGAACTGGCCGACGCCGAGCGTGAACGAGCCGACGAGTCCGGTGGCGAGAGCGGCACCGCGCTCGGCTGCGGCTCCGGAGGTGACCACGACCGGGTTGATGCTGCCGAGCTCGCCGTAGAACGGGATCGGGTCGGGGCGGCCCGAGGCGAGGTCGAACAGCGCGCGTCCGCCGGCGACCGATCCGGTGAAACCGGCCGCGGTGATGAGCGGATGCTGCACCAGCGCGTTGCCTGCCTCCCGGCCCTCGACGAGCGCGAGGGAGCCCTCCGGGGCGCCGGCCGCCACCAGGGCCGCCGAGACGATCTCCGCGGTGCGGACGGACAGTCGCGGGTGCCCTGAGTGCGCCTTCACGACGACCGGGTTTCCTGCCGCCAGCGCTGACGCGGTGTCGCCGCCCGCCACCGAGAACGCGAACGGGAAGTTCGAGGCCGAGAACACGGCGACGGGGCCGAGTGCGGTCAGCATCCGGCGCAGCTCAGGGCGGGGCGGGCTCGCGGTGGCGTCGGCCTCGTCGATCGTGAGCTCGAGGTACGAGCCCTCCTCGACGACTGTGGCGAACAGGCGCAGCTGTCCGCTCGTGCGCGCGACCTCTCCGGTCAGACGGGGGGTGCCGAGCCGGGTCTCCTCATCGGCGATCGCGACGAGCTCATCGACGTGCGCGTCGAGGGCATCGGCCGCCGCGCGCAGCCAGGCGGCACGGTCGGTGGCCGCGGACCGCCGCCAGAGAGGTGCGGCGTCTGCGGCCCGGCGGACGATCGCGTCGAGTTCGTGGGGTGCGGTGGTCATGTCAGTCCCTTTCGCTGCCGGACGAGAAACGGATGCCGAGCCCCGTGTGCGGAGTCTCGGTGAGGCGGCCATCGGCGATGGCCACCGGTGAGGGGTCGAGCAGCGCGCCGAGGTCGCCGAAGCCGGCGTCCTCGACCTCCTCGGTCCACGGGTCGCCCGGCAGCGTGAGGGCGAGCTGGCCCGAGAGCTCGGGGAGCAGATGCGGATGCAGGGCGGCTCCGTGCTGGGCGGCGATCTCGGCGATGCGCAGGAACGGGGTGATCCCGCCGACCCGGATGATGTTGGGCTGCACGACCTGCGCGCCACCGGCGTCGAGGAACTCGGCGAAGCGGTAGGCCGTGTGCAGGTTCTCGCCGACCGCGATCGGCACGCCGATGCGACGCGCGAGCTCGACGTGGCCGGCGAGGTCGTCGGCGCGAAGGGGCTCCTCGATCCAGTCGAGGCCGACGACGGAGAGAGCGGTCACGGCATCCGTCGCCTGTTCCAGCGTCCAGCGCTGGTTCGCGTCGACCATGAGGGCGCGGTCGGGACCGAGCAGTGCGCGCACGGCGGTGAGGCGGTCGAGGTCCTCGGCGACGTCGGGCTTGCCGACCTTGATCTTGACGGCGTCGAATCCTGCGTCGATCCAGCGCTGGACCTGCGCGAGCAGTTCGTCGTGCGTGTAGTGCAGGTTCACGCCCGACCCGTAGGCGCGAGCGCTCTCGCGGCGGCGCCCGATCAGGTGCGAGACGGGGAGGTCGCGAGCGCGAGCCTCGGCATCCCACAGAGCCAGATCGAGCCCGGCCAGGGCGATCGTGGTGACGCCTCCGCTACCGGCCTCGTGCAGATACGCCCACAGCGCGTCCCATGACTCGCCGGGAGCGGCGGGGCGGCCGATGGCTGCGGGGGCGAGGTCGTGATCGAGCAGTGCCTGCACGGCCTCGGCCCCGATCTGCGGGGTCCAGGAGAAGCCCCATCCCTCGGCTCCATCGGAGCGCAGCACGTGTGTGGCGATCACGCCGATCGAATCGACCGCGGCCGACGCGCCGGAGGAGCCGGCCGCATGAGACGGCCCCCACGGGCGCGTCAGTGGAACCCGCAGCAACCGGGTCGACAGGCGCTCGATCGTGGTCACAGCAGTGCGCGCCCTGCTGCGAGGATCTCGGCGAGACGCGCCTCCTGCGCGGGTGTCGGGTCGACGAGCGGTGCGCGCACCGATCCGACAGCGAGACCCGACAGGCGCAGTCCCGCCTTGATCAGCGAGACGCCGAATCCCGGCGTCTCATCGCGCAGCGCGACCAGTGGACGGTAGAACCCGTCGAGCAGGCGCAGGCGGGCGTCGTCGTCGCCGGATGCGTAGGCGCGGTAGTGCGCGTTCGCGATGTCGGGCGCCATGGCGAACGCCGCAGAGGAGTAGAGGGGCACGCCGATGCCGCGATACGCCCCCTGCGTGAGTTCGGCGGTGAGCAGGCCGTTGAAGAACGCGAAGTCCTCGCGGCCGGACTCGGCGACCGCCCGCACGATGAGCTGCGTCGTGCCGATGTCGCCCGTGCCGTCCTTGAAGCCGACCACCTTCGGGTTCGCGGCGAGCCGGCGCACCGTCTCGACGGAGTACTGCGCCGTGCCGCGGTGGTAGATGATGACGGGCAGATCGGATGCCGCGGCGATCTGCTCGACGTAGGAGATGAGGCCCTCCTGGGTGCCGCCGACGAGGTAGGGCGGCAGCACGAGCAGGCCATCGGCACCGGCATCCGCAGCGCTCCGCGCCACCTCGATCGCGTGGCCGAGCGGACCGCCGGCACCGGCGATCACCGGCACCCGGCCGCCGACGGCGGAGACCGCGGTACGGGTCACGGCCGCGGCCTCGGCAGTCGACAGGGCGTGGAACTCTCCCGTGCCGCAGGCCGGGAAGACCCCGCCCGCCTCGGCCTCGACCCCCGTGGCGACATGGGCCGCCAGCAGATCGTGGTCGATCGCGCCGTCGGCGGTGAACGGGGTGACCGGGAAGAAGAGGATGCCTCGGAAGTCCATGACGGGTCCTTTCAGGAGACGGCTGCGGCGGCCAGTTCGGCGCGCCAGGTGCGGGTGGGACGCCAGCCGAGCAGCCGCTCGGCCTTGGCGGAGGAGAACGCGGGAGTGCTTCCCGTCAGTTCGGCGGCGGCCGCGGCCGTCCCGGGGTGGAAGCGGGGGAGCAGCTCGCTCAGCGGCTCCCTGGCCAGTGCATCGTCGGCGCCGACGAAGAACGTCTCACCGTTGGGCACGTCGGGCAGGGCGTCGAGCAGCGTGTCGGCGAAGGAGGCGACGTCCCGGGCATCCACATAGTTGAACAGGGCGGGCGCCGAGAGCGCCGGGTCGTCCAAGCGCGCCTGCACCGTGTGGCCCTGCTGGGTGAGCGCACCAGCCCACTCCTCCGGAGCGATCACGTAGCAGGGACGGAACGCGGCGAATCGCACGTCGTCACCGGTCTGCCGCTGCAGCATGCCCAGGGTCTGCTCGATGAGCAGCTTCGAGAGGGCGTAGGCGTTCCAGGGCAGCACGGGCGAATCCTCGTCGAGTGGAAGGCGCTCCGGCACCCATCCTCGTGGTGCGCCGTACCCCATCACCGTGGGGCTGGACGCCGCCACGACGCGACGGATGCGGGCCCGCACGGCGCCGCCGAGCACCGACTGCGCGAGACCCGCGTTCGTGCGGATGATCACATCCTCCGGCGCGCTGAACGGCACGGCGATCGCGGCGAGGTGGATCAGCGCGTCGGCACGGCTGCTCTCCAGAACGGAGACCGTGGCGTCGGCATCCGCCAGATCGGCGACGACCTGCTCGATGCCGTCGCGATCGAGCTCGGCTGCGGGAGCCCGATCGATCGAGACGAGTTCGTGCCCGGCATCCGACAGTCCCCGCACCAGCGAGCGTCCGAGGCGGCCGGCTCCGCCGGTGACGACGATCCTCATCGCCCGGCGAGCAGGTCGATGCCGAGATCGGCGACGTTCACGGGCAGGCCGGTATCGAGCGAGCGGTTGCCGGCGATGCCGACCGCGATCGAGCGGATGCCATCGGTCCAGTCCGCCGGGCGGCCCAGCGGATCGTCGCCGGGGCCGACGAAGACGTCCGAGAGCAGCAGCGCGTCGCCGCCGCCGTGACCGCCGACGCCGCCGTCGATCGGCACCTCGACCGCTGCCTCCCAGTGCCGCTGCACGATCAGCCGCTCGCTCTCGGGGCGCAGGGTCGTCGCCGCGTCGGCGCCCGACGGACTGGGGTCGATCGACGGGTGCAGACCTTCGCCAGCGAGCACCGCGCCGCGCTCGACGACGTCGAGCTCTGCGCGGCCGAGCGTGCCGTTCACCGCGACCCGGTACCCCTCCCACGGGGCATGTGCGTTCAGCGAATAGGAGAGCGTCGCCCCCGAGGCGTAGTCCACGACGAGGGCGAGATTGTCCTCGATCGTGATGCCCTCGCTGAACACGTCGAGGTCGCGGCGGTAGCCGTCGTGCTGTTCGGCCTCGAGATAGAGCGCAGACAGGCGCTCGTCGGTGCGCAGATCGAGTTCGAAGAGATCGCCGCCGTCGTGCGTGCCGCGTTCGGGGCGCTCGCCGAGGCCCCGCTCGCGCGCGTTGTCGGCTCCGTAGAAGCGCAGACCCCCGGAGGCGAAGACGCGGGTCGGCTGCGAGCGGATCCACCAGTTGACGAGGTCGAAGTGGTGGCTCGACTTGTGCACGAGCAGACCGCCGGAGTTCGCCTTCTCGCGGTGCCAGCGGCGGAAGTAGTCGGCGCCGTGATTGGTGTCGAGCATCCAGGAGAAGTCGATCGACGTGACCCGGCCGATGGTGCCGTCCTGGATCACCTGGCGCAGCGCGCTGTTGCGGGGGGAGTAGCGGTAGTTGAAAGTGATCACGACGTTCCTGCCGGTGCGGGCGACGGCATCCTCGATCCGGGCGGCGCTCGCCGCATCGATCGTGAGGGGCTTCTCGACGACGACATCGGCCCCGGCCTCGAGCGAGCGCACGATGAGCTCGGCGTGCAGGTCGTCGCGCGCGCAGATGATCACTCGGTCGACGTGCTGCTCGGTGATGACCTTCTCGAGGTCGTCCGGTCCGACGAGCTGCGGCGCGGGGACTCCCGCGTCTGTGAGCCGGGCTGCGTGGTAGGCCGCTCTGGTCGGATTCGGCTCGACGATCGCGACGATCTCGGCGCGGTCGCGGTGCTCGCCGATCGCGGCGTCGACGTACATCTGGGCGCGGTGTCCGGCGCCGGCGAGGGCGTAGCGGGTCTTCGACATCGTGATCTCTTCTTCATCGAGGAAACGTTTTCTCGAGAGTAGCACAGCGGTGGAGTCGAGGGGCGGTGTCAGCGCGGGGCCCTCAGGCGGCGGGCGGCGCGGTGCTCCCGCGCACGACGAGCGCGGGGATGAGAGGCGCGAGCGGCTCGGCCTCCTCGCCGTCGAGCTGTGCGCGCATGGCACGCCAGGCATGTGCTCCCAGTTCGACCGCGGGAACCGCGACCGTGGTGAGCGGAGGAGTCGTGTGGCCGGCGAACGGGATGTCGTCGAAACCTGTGACCGAGATGTCCCGCGGTACGTCGACCCCCCGGCCTTCCAGCGCCGACAGCAGTCCGATCGCGACGAGGTCGTTGTACGCGAGCACGGCGGTCGCGCCCGAGGAGAGCACCGCGTCGACCGCCGAGACGCCGCTGTCGACGTCGACGCCGGCGGAGATCTCGATGACCTCCAGCTCGGCGAGGTCTGCGGTCGCCTCGGCGATCGCCTGCTGGCGGGCACGGTGGGTGACGCTGCGGGTCGCGCCGGCGAGGTATGCCAGACGACGGTGGCCGAGCCCGGTGAGGTGATCGATGAGGTCGCGGAACCCTGCGCGGTAGTCGGCGGCGACGACGGGGGCGGATTCCTGCGGATCGCGGTTGATCACGACGGCCGGCGAGAGCGTCGGCAGGATGCGGGACAGATCGTCCTGCGCCATGCGGGGGGAGCAGAGGATGACGCCGTCGGTCCGGTGTCGCGTGGCGACGGCGAGAGTGCGCTCCTGATCGAGGTTCTCGGTGGAGTCGGCGATCAACACGTGGAATCCGTCGGTGGATGCGGCGCGGTTCAGCCCGCGCAGCACCGCCTGGAAGGTGGGGTTCTCGAGATCGGGGATGACCACGGCCACCGTCTGGGTGCGCCCCAGCACCAGGCTGCGTGCCACCGGGTTGGCCGTGTATCCCAGTTCGGCGGCGGCGGCCTGCACGCGCTCCACGAGCGCTGGGTCGACGGTCGGGTTTCCGTTCATCGCTCGCGACACCGTCGACAGGGAGACGCCCGCCAGTTTCGCGACGTCGGTGATGCCTGGACGTGAAGACGCGCGTGCCATGGAAGTCCCTTCGTGCCGCGAACCGTCGCGGATGTCGTCATACTACGAGAAAACGTTTGCAAGGAGCTGGTATGACCGCATCGTCCGCCGATCGTCAGCACAAGCGCGAGAGGCTCGCCCGCCTGCGTGACGCACAGGGGGCACCGCTGCTGCTGGCCTCGCACGAAGCCGTGTCGTGGTATCTCGACGGTGTGCGCACCCACGTCTCGCTCGCGGGGCCGCCGGTGCTCGCGGTGCGCGTCGAACCGGAGGGCGATCGTCTGTTCGTCGCCGACAACGAAGCCGATCGCCTGATCGCCGAGGAGCTGCTGCCCGAGGACGCCGAGCGCGTCGTGCGGGTGCCCTGGTGGATACCGCCCGCCGTGGCCGCTGCCGACGCCACGGCCGGAGAGTCTGCGATCGGCGAGGCGGAGGTCGCCGCCGAGTTGCGTGCGGCGCGCGCCTCGCTGCTGCCCGCCGAGATCGCCCGCTACCGCGCGCTCGGACACGAGACGGCGGACGTGCTCACGGATGCTCTCGCGGATGCTGCTCCGATCGACACCGAGCAGAACACGGCATCCGTCGTCGCGGGGGCGCTGGTCGCCCGAGGCATCGACCCCCTCGTCGTGCTGGTGGCCGGCGCGGAGCGCGTCGGCCACCGGCATCCGCTCCCCACCGACGCGGCACTCGGGGAACGGGCGATGGTCGTCGTGTGCGGGCGACGGCACGGCCTGATCGCGAACGCGACGCGCTGGGTCGGTGCGGCCGTCGACGAGACGCCGATCCTCGAAGTGGAGCGGGCCTTCCTCGACGCGTCGGTGCCGGGCGCGCGTCTCGACGAGGTGTTCGCGGCGGGTAACGCCGGCTATGCGCGGGCGGGGTTCGACGCCGAGGAATGGACGCGGCATCATCAGGGCGGGCCGACGGGATACGCGGGGCGGGATCCTCGGGCCACCGCATCGACCGGAGACGTGCTCGCGGAGAACCAGGCGTTCGCGTGGAATCCGACAGCGCCGGGGGTCAAGGTCGAGGACACGATGCTGCGCACTGGCGAGGGCTGGGAGGTGCTCACGGTCGATCCCCGTTGGCCCTCGGTCGAGCACGCGGGCCTGCGGCGGCCGGTCGCGCGGCCGTACGGGAGCTGAGTTCCCCGGGCGTGAGACCGGTGATTCTCCGTGAGACGGATGCTGTGTGGGGTGACCCGGTTTTGGTGGAGTCTTGTTCTCGGGTGATTTTGATGAACGAACGAGATAGGCCGCGGGCGCGGCGTGCGGGTGAGCACTATTCGATGGAAGAGCGTTCCGCGGCAGTCAAGCTTG